>JAWLDD010000349.1:0-3084 GCA_041686815.1 Candidatus Atribacteria bacterium
TCAGCATAGATACCCTCTTTACGCAGATAGGAAGTTAAATCCTTTTTACCTCCTAATTGAGGCTCAACATGACTACCATGCAGAATATCAGCCACATTTTTTAATGTTGTAGTGTTGCCATATAAAGCCATGTGCGCATGATATAAACCAGATGCAGAAACACAAATGGCAATACCGGAAGTACGATCTTTACCGCTATCATTCCAGAGTGTTGTAAATATATCGGCTAACTGTTCGGGATTTTCATATATTTCTTTTGTGATACCTGCTTTCTCCATGTTGGCTATCTGAATAGTAGCAACCCAAGCACGACCTTTTGTTTTTGGAGAAAATTTGCCCATATTACACCCCATAGTTACAGAAGTTGTTACAGCTAGTCTGTGACAGAGAAAAGCTGTAATAGCAATACTTATATCAATTAGTTACAGTTACAGAAGTGCGATGGTAATACTGGCATCGCACTTTATAAGTCAAAGTAGTGCGCTTGTGGCTCTGCCACCGCTGCACCACTTTGACGGAATATTACAGATAATAGTCCTGCCCTTTTAGTACTAGCAAGCGTTTTAATTTGTCCGGCTCATTCAAAAAAGGTATCTGTATAGTATCAACATCCTTTTCCAGCATGGAGATATAGCCACAGCATTTTGGAAGATGTATGCTTTTGTTAATTTCACAATTTGGGAAAAGCATGGTGGCACTTTCAGTAGAAATCGTAGACCCCATATATAACTTAATGCCAAATTGTTCCCTGATTGCGGTATCTATGACCTTGCTGTTAAACTGCTGCGATATAAAGAACAGTTTATAACCAAAACTGCGTCCCATAAAAGCAATGTGACTAATTTTATTCATTAGTTCTTTGAAGTCTTTGCTATCCTTGCTCAAAGCATAGCTGCTGAACTCGTCAAAAATTAGATATTTTTCTGATTTACTCTTTTGCGAAATGGTTTCAACAAAAGAGCAGTAGAAGTCATCCAGTAGCCGATCGCAATCAATGTACTCGGCATAATTAGGAATAATACCATCCCAATCACCACCGGCTTTAAAGTCACAGATATAGATAGACTTATGTTCGGATAATAGTTGATTAACAATTGTTTGAGCCAGTACTGTTTTGCCCCCGCCGGTAATACCGGACAAAAGTATATGAGGTACAGTATCGGTATTCCAGAAAAACGGTGCCTTAACACCGTTTTTCCAAGAATTTAAACTATACCCAAGCCTAATTAACATGCCTTAACTCCGCTTCCAATTCTTCATCACGAAGAGTTCCGCCAGACTTGTCTGTTTTCTGTCGCACTGTCTTCCTATATACATTTGTAAAAGGAAGTAAGTCACATTCCAATTCAGCATAGTAGATAAATATCATCACATAATCACTTCCGACATAATAGTTCGCAAAGGTTTTCCATGTTAGTCCATAGTATTCCATGTACTCTCGTAACTTGGTCAGCAGCGACTGAATAAGTTCAAGCAATTCCGCTTCTTCTAGCACATGGTCGGGAACGAAACGAACAGCTACAACTGGGACATTCCGGAACAAGTTGTTTGCTATCTGAACTTCAAATCCTTTCTTGACATAAGGCTTGGTAACAGATTTAATTTCGCTCGGTAGCGTAATATCAAACTTATGTCTTACAACCGGCTTACTGAAGGCTGCTTTGATTAGCTTACTAATATCCTGCTTTAACGCAAAGGTAACGCCGGCTATGTCGTAATCGAGGTGTAAAACCTTCTCTATCAGTAGACCAACAGTTATAAAAAGGACTAATAGCAGTAATATTTCTATCATACGTTTTACCTCATTTCTTTATAGTTGCATACCAACCGGCAGAGCCAGTCAGTATGCTTTAGTTAGTAGTTACTTACTTACAACATCAATCCGCTTTATCGGCTGAAAGGTTCCTTTAGCTGTCGTTATAGCCTTATCATAAAGGATATCAATATCCATACCGACCTTTAATGCAGAGCAATCATAATCGCCCACATATACAGATTCAACTTTCATGCCAACACAACCCCTACCAGCTTCAACATTTGAATAGTAAGCATTAAACTCTTCTGCCACATGAATTGTTGTTGTTCTATGCCCATTTGTATTAGTGAAATTCATTCCTAAAATCTTCATCTCCGTATTCTCCTTTCCAAGTAAAGCCAGCGCTTGCTTTACTTTTTCGGTCAACCTTTGTTATACTCATCTTACAACCAAATAAAGGAGGTGTCTCCCCTGCAAAACCTAATGCAGGGTAAAATATGAAGCTAAATGAATTTAAAGAAAAGTATTCCTCGTTGAACCATAATCATAAACACATAGTTTTTCATACTCTTAGGCGGATGCAACAATCGAAAAAACATACGCGTATAAATCATGCTATCCATAATAAAATTCTTCAAAAAAGGAAATCTATGAATATTGGTTATGAAGAGCTATACAGACTGCTGAGCAAATCTTTAAATAATACTGTAAATAGGAAAACATATGAAGCATTCATGCGCAGAAAATCTATCGAGAGTGAGTTGCTTATCGAAACTTGTAAAATACTTAATATCTCTATTGAAGATATAAACAAACTAAAAAATAGCTTTATTATACAAGGTTCCGTCACTAGAGAAATTGATTGGCTATATAATTCATTAACTAAACAAGACCAATCTGCGATATGCTACTTAGCATCTGCATTATATATGGATGAACATTATCCAGAAATCTTTAACGATAACGATGATGATAAATAAAGAAAGCTATCATACTCGATTTTATCGTCAATGTGATAGCTTTCTCTCTACAGATATATAGCTTAATAAAGAAAAAATAGATTTTTATTTGCAATTGGAAAAAGGGAATCACTTTCAGTTAGTGATTCTCTTTCAATGTCTTGATATTCTTACTACTATTCCATGAAGGTAAATGTTTATTTTCGTCTTTCAAATTATCTTTTTTTATCCTTCAGATTCTCCATCTTTGAGGACACCCTTGCTCTTAGTGTGTTTTTTGCAATAGCTTTCTGTAACGAAATGCAATGCAAAAGTGTAACACCTCAAATTGTACTTAGTTATGAGATTGTTTCATCAGTGAGTGCTTTA
>JAWLDD010000350.1:0-3078 GCA_041686815.1 Candidatus Atribacteria bacterium
ACCCTTTTCTATTAAAGGTGAAAATATCTTCTCTCCAAACCTAACATGGGTTACTACACTGCCACCTCTCTGGGCCATTCCATGTACTTCTGAAACCTTTACATCATACCCCAAGGTGCAGGCTAGATTTCCTAAAACTCTACTGGTCAGTAAAGTACCCTGTCCTCCAACTCCTACAATCAATATATTAATGCCCTTCATTTATTAGTACACCCTTTCTATGGCATGGAATCTGCATACTCTACTACACAGTCCGCAGCCATTGCACAAAGAATCGTCGATAACTATACCACTATCTAGCTTTTGTATTGCGGGACATCCTAACCGTAGACAGATGCCACATTTAGTACAAATTTCCGGATCAACTTCTAAGGATGGAGATTTTGACTTGTCCAATAAAGCACAAGGTCTTTTATAGATTATGACTGAAGGTTGATCCCGCTGAGTTTCCTCCTTTAGTACAGTCTCTGATGTTTTTAAATCGAATGGATCAACTACTCGTATATTGTTTATGCCTATGGCTCTAACCAAAGCTACTAGATCCAATGCTGGCACAGATTCACCGCTTATGGTACGTCCTGTAGCGGGATTATCCTGATGCCCTGTCATGGCTGTTATGGAATTATCCAAAATTAAGACTGTTGAAATTCCTTTGTTGTATACTATATCTATAAGTCCTCCAATACCGGAATGAATAAAGGTTGAATCTCCAATGACTGCCACCGTATTCTTAGAAAAGTCTTTTCCACGTACTTTTTCAAAGCCATGAGCCATTCCTATGCTAGCACCCATGCAAATACATGCATCCATTCCCTCCAATGGAGATAAGGTGCCTAGGGTGTAGCATCCTATATCACCTGTAGCCCTCAATTTAAGCCTTTTCAGGGTATAAAATACCGCCCTATGAGGACATCCGGGACACAAAACAGGAGGTCTATTGGGCAATCTTTCTGGAGTACCAATGTCCAGGTCAATGCCTTTTATTGCTTTTTCAATCATATTGGCATTGTATTCACCTTGAACTGAAAACAACTCCTTACCTACTACTTCAATGCCCCAGCTCTTTATTTGTTCCTCTATTATAGGCTCTAGCTCTTCTAGAACGTATAGCTTGTCAACTTTTGAGGCGAATTCCAAAATCAAGTCCTTAGGCAATGGATGAACCATGCCTAATTTTAAAAATGTTGCCTCTGGTATGGCTTCTTTTGCATACTGATAAACAATGCCGCTGGTAATGATACCTATTCTACTGCTCCCTTTTTCGATTTTATTAATATTAAAATTACATGCATCTTTAGCAATAGCTTTCATCCTCTGTTCCACTGCTATATGGCGTGTTCTTGCCATAGCAGGCATCATTACATACTTTTGTGGATTTTTTATATACTCTTTAAGTTCTATATGCTGTGGATCATCTATTTCAACTAGACTTTGAGAATGGGACACCCTAGTAGTCATTCTTACAATGATAGGAGTGTCGTATTTTTCACTTAGCTCAAATGCAAGCTTTATATAATCCTTTGCTTCCTGGCTATCAGCAGGTTCTAACATTGGTACATGAGCAGACCTGGCATAATATCTGCTGTCCTGTTCATTTTGAGAACTATGCATGCCCGGATCGTCTGCAACTACTATAACCAATCCTCCATTAACTCCTGTATATGACACAGTAAAGAGAGGATCCGCAGCAACGTTGAGTCCAACATGCTTCATTGAGACTAGAGCTCTACCTCCAGCTATAGAAGCACCGATAGCAACTTCCATGGCAATCTTCTCGTTTGGAGACCATTCTGTATAAATATTGTCATACTCAGAAATAACTTCCGTTATTTCAGTACTAGGAGTTCCCGGATAGGCAGTTGCCACGGCTGCTCCTGATTCATAGGCTCCTCTTGCAATGGCCTCATTTCCTAACATCAGTTTTTTCACAATATCCCTCCAAAAATTCTAAGTTACTTCTTTTGTTATTCAGCTGATTCGACAGTAATGGAATCAATATTTGATATATTAAATATCTCCCTCAAATGACTTTCCTCATAAGCGTTGGTAGCCAGACTAACAAGAGGTACGACAATAAGAGGAAGTACAATAGCAGCTGCACTAAATATAGGCATTAGGCCTTCATCCATACCTGTATAAAAAGCTCCGCCAATAATGATTGCCAAAGCTGTGATTATACCAGCCCAAATACCTGCTTTTGTGGTTTTACCCCAAAATAATCCATATAGGTAAGGTGCTAACAGACAACCAGAAACTGCGCCCCAAGACAATGCTGCCAAAGTCATTATAGGATTTGGTAATATAGCGATCAAAAATGAAGCAAAAACAAATACTAAGCATAGAGATCGCATCATCACTGTCAGTTTTTTACTGTCTATATTTGGTGATACAACGCCTTGTATTAAATCTAAGGCAATTGCTGAACTTGAAGCCAAAACCAAAGAAGCTAGGGTGGACATCGAAGCTGAAAGAATGAGAATCATAATTATGCCCAACACTATATCTGGGAGAGTTTGAAGCAATACTTGGGGTACAATAATGTCGGGATTGGGTATTCCATTAAGGGTTGGCATGGATTCTGGAAAAAACAGTCTACTTGTAATGCCCGTGAAATATGCTCCAAAGGTAATTAATAGTGCAAAGGCTGTAGAAACCCATTTCGCACACTTTATAGACCTTTCATCTCTAATTGTGTAAAACTTATGTACCATTTGAGGTAGTCCCCAGCTTCCTAGGCTAGTCAATATAACTAAAGAAAGGGTAGATACTAAACCCTGGGGGCCAATTGGTTGTGCCAATCTGGGATCAATGTCTCTTAAAGATGAAATTACTCTAGAAAACCCTCCTACTGTCGGATGTAAAGTTACGTAGGATACCATAAGCACTACACCAATTATCATAATAATTCCTTGGACAAAGTCTGCAATAGTAGATGCTACAAACCCACCCAACACCAAATAAAAAGCGGTAAAAATCGCTATAATTAAAAGTACAGTTATGTTGGGAATACCGAAAACTTGCTCAAAAAGATAACTTAATCCTTTATACACTGAGGCAGAATATGGTATTAAAAAAACA
>JAWLDD010000351.1:0-3063 GCA_041686815.1 Candidatus Atribacteria bacterium
CCGAATTCAGCTGCCTCTAGTCCTCTGTGCAATGGTCTCCACATCCAATAAGTAAAACCTTTAGCTCCATGTCCTATTGTCAGCCAAGGGTATAAACTAATCAGTTTATCTGGTGCCAGAAAAGGCCGGCCGTGATTTACGAAATTTGGGCCTCCCATTATCTCATCAAGCCAAAAACGATTATTATGGTAGGAACTAGCGCTCCTAATCAAATCAGCACTTTGAGAGATAAGCTGTGGGAAATCCCCCTCATTCATCTCAACGAATAAGGAAACCCCTATCTCGTCAGCAGTATCTGCCATGCTCCATACATCAGAACAGGTAACAGTGGTATTCTCAACGGGGATTAAAAGATTTACTTTTGTAGGATGGCAACTATCCTCCTCGCGAATAATCTTCGTTACCCACTTAATTAAGTTTGAAAAGTTTTTGTCCATAAAGGTTCGCCAATCCTGCCACGCTTTGTATATTCCGCGACCCCCAGGTCTTTGTCTTGGTGGTTCTACTTGATCCCAGCTTGTATATTCAGGATATCCTTCATTCCATTCACTGTTTAGGGTCTCTAAATCCCCATATTTCTCTTTTAACCAGGATTTAAATAATTCAATGGTATGGGGACAATAGCAGGTAATATCCTCATTACTCAAATGTGGCTCATTCCATGAAACCCAACCATAGAGAGCAGGATGGTCTTTATATCGGCGTACCATAGTTCTTATAAATTTCTCTGCCATCTGGCGGATCTTAGGATTATCATAACAAACTGAATATTTCTCCTTTGGATAAGGCATAAGACCTCTATCATTTACAACTCCAACACCGCCGTATGTATCACGAACCCACCGTGGGGGATGAATACCTATCTGCAGAATTATCTTTACACCTGAAGCTGCACCGGCATCCATTGCTTCATCCATTGCATCAAAATCGTATACTCCAGGGGCTAGTTCGACTGCTTCCCAAACACCATTCTTGATCCATTCAAGGCGTGCAACATTCATATTTGCTTCTCTCATTTTTGCAAGGTCATGACCAATATCCTTGGTTGGCATAAAGAACGCAGCGCCAAACGGAAATTCCATCATTATAAATCCACCTTTCTTTCGGTAAACCAAGGTTATAAATCATAAAGCTTCGTCATTCCTTGAACCTAACAATCGAGACTACATCTAAACACTTCTACATATATGATCCGCCTGAAACTACGATGCACTCACCTGTTACAAAGCTGGAATCATCTGAGCTGAGGAACGCAGCCACTGAAGCTACTTCTTCAGGCTCACCCAAACGTCTGGAGGGAATGGCCTCGATAAACTTAGCCAAAACTTTCTCCGGAACTGCCTGTAGCATTTCTGTATTGATATAGCTTGGTGCAATTGCGTTAACTGTACAATTAGTACGTGCTAATTCCTTTGCAAGACATTTTGTAAGACCTATAACCCCTGCTTTGGATGCTCCATAATTCACTTGACCGATATTGCCAAATGCTGAGACAGAGGATATATTTACAATCTTGCCATATTGTTGTTCTCTCATCCCGCTTACAACTGCTTTGCAACAATTATAAACGCCCTTCAAATTTACATCGATTACTGCATCCCATTGGTCATCTTCCATCTTATGGAACATAGAATCCCTTGTAATACCGGCGTTGTTGATTAGAATGTCCACCTTCCCGAACCTATCGTAGATCTGTGAAAAGGTATCTCTTACATCTTCATTGTTAGCAACATTGCATTTATATCCAACTACCTTTTCTCCTGTAGGGTCAATTTCACTAGCTAAGGCTTCTAATGCTTCTTTGTCCATATCAATTAATGCTAAGCCTGTTACTCCATCTCTATATAGCCTCTTGGCTATAGCTGCACCTATTCCTCTAGCAGCACCAGTCACAACTGCATATTTCCCTTCAAATCTCATTCTGTCCCCTCCATAGCTTCTATTTACAAAAGTATGATTTATCTATCAGGCTTCATAATATTTACCACATCAAGTAAAGCCGTCTCGTTACCAACATTTCCAGGAAAAATTACATATGGCATATCAGGAAATTTACTCTCTGATCCTGTAAGCCAAACGGGTATACCATTCAATACTTGCCCCATAACCTGTGCCTTCTTTACGCCTAATCCTTTTGTGCCTATGTCGCTAGATGTTATTCCACCTTTGGCGATAATGAAATTAGGCCTAATATTCAAAGAGGATATTATCGACGTTAGTGCTTCCGATATCTTTACCGCCAAACGAAGTTCATCGCTTTTATCATCAGAGTTGATATCGAATCTCTCTCGGCGGGTATATACTGCAACCGTACGTCCTTTGCTTATATTATCCTCTGCCAGGGATATAACCCTTTCAAGCTCGTCTTTTGTGGCTGCATCATCTAAAATAAGATGCTGATTAAACTCAATAAATTCAATATCCTTGGATTCTTTTAACTTCATAAGCTGGGCAGTTGTTTTTTGAACATGTGAGCCAATAATGATGATTCCTCCATTTTTATTGGTAGTATTAACTAGCTCATCTCTAGAAAGAAGGCCTCTGCTGCTAATGCCACCGATAACCTTTGTCAGTGCTGCAGCGGAACGGAACAGGAATCTTTTACCTTCCTTTAAGGCCTTCATTAATGCAATGACAAATACCATAACATCTTCGTATTCTATAGCATTTACTACAACTTTATCAAATTGTTCAATAGCCACAAGCTTATTATAGATTCCCTGGAAATCCATGGATCTCAATTCATCCAAGGATATATATACAACACTATCCTTTGTATATTTGCCAGCTGTTTTTTCTTCTACCCACTCTCCTAAATGAGAGCTTCTATATCCAAAGGTTTTATCCTTGGAAAACTCTGTCTGACCTGCAGGAACTAACAAATCCTCTTGGGCGACATAGTGTACATTATCTATCGTATAGCGTCCACCCTCCATAAAAAATGGGATAATTACTTCACCATCAAACTTTAGATCGGAATTCTGTTCCAGTGTTTCTTTTAACACCTGGGTTTCCAAAGGATAATGCCCTCTTAGAGTTGAATCTCCTCGGCTTATCAATATG
>JAWLDD010000352.1:0-3059 GCA_041686815.1 Candidatus Atribacteria bacterium
GATTCCCCCTACCTTAACTTTTGAGCCATCTGCAATTTCACTGCTGGTAACTAGAGCCCCTTCATCCAATTCAGCAGGCTGCAAATCCAAGGTTGATGTTAATCCATCCAATACATGCTTAAATTCTGACAGCGGATGACCGCTTATATACACTCCAACGGTTTCCTTCTCCATTTTCAACAATATGTCCTTGGGGAATTCCTTAATATTGGGCAGGATTTCAAAATCCATAGGTTGCTCTTGCTGTATAATGCTTTGATCGAATAGGGATAGCTGACCATCTAGATTTTTCTTTCGATCTTGGGTAACACCATCTAATACTCTTTCGTACACTGCCATAAGTTGAGATCTGTATGCACCGAAAGAATCAAAAGCACCGCATTTTATTAAGCTTTCCAATAATCTTTTGTTGATGCATCCACTATCTACTTTTTGGCAGAAATCCAGCAAACTCTTAAACCTTCCATTGTTCTCTCTCGCCTTTATAATGCCCTCTATAGCAGGTAGCCCTACATTTTTAACTGCTGCTAATCCAAATCGTATCCTGTCCCCTACTACAGTAAACTTAGCATAACTTTCGTTTACATCAGGAGGCAGTACTTCTATCCCTTTCTTCCTGCAATATTGGATGTATCCAGCTACCTTACTGCTGTTGCCCATAACGCTAGTCATAAGTGCTGCCATAAACTCAATGGGATAATGATACTTTAACCATGCTGTCTGATAGGCTATCAAAGCGTAAGCGGCTGCATGTGATTTGTTAAAGGCATACTTTGCAAACTCCATCATTTCATCGAATATCTTGCTAGCTTGTTCTGCATCTACACCATTTCGCAATGCACCGGGTATAATGACATTTCCATCTTCATCCTCTAAGCCATAAATGAAGTGATGGCGTTCTTTCTCCATAATCTCTGTATTTTTCTTGGCCATAGCCCGCCTTACCAGATCAGACCTGCCTAAAGAATACCCTGCCAAATCCCTAACGATTTGCATGACCTGCTCTTGGTAAACCATACATCCATAGGTAACCTCTAAGATATCTGTCAATGAAGGATCGGTATATACAATGGACTCGGGATGGTTCTTGTTATCTATATATCTAGGAATCTGATCCATGGGGCCAGGACGATATAGTGAAATACCTGCAATGATATCTTCAAAAGTGTTAGGCTTGAGTTCTTTTAAGAACTGCCTCATACCATTGCTCTCCAACTGAAAGACTCCATCGGTATCAGCTTGACTCAGCATCTTATAGACACCTGGATCTTCCAAAGATATATTGTTAATATCTATGTCTATGCCTTTGTTGGTCTTAATCAATTCTACGGTGTCCCGAATTACAGTCAGAGTCCGCAAGCCCAAAAAGTCCATCTTCAAAAGCCCTAGCTGTTCCAATATGCCCATGGAAAATTGGGTAGTTATAATGTCATCGTTTTTTTGCAAGGGAACATGCCAGGTTATAGGATCCTTTGAAATTACCACTCCTGCTGCATGAGTGGAAGCATGTCGCGGGAGCCCTTCCAAGCTGCGAGAGGTATCAATGAGTTCTTTAATGACATGATCATCATCATATAGCTCTTTAAGTTCTCCATTGACCTCCAAAGCTCGATCTATTGTCATCCCTAGCTCAAAAGGAATGGCCTTAGCTATCCTATCTACATCTGCATAAGGTAGATTGAGGGCTCTTCCAACGTCTCGTATAGCAGCTCTGGCTGCCATAGTTCCAAAGGTTATTATCTGTGCAACCTTATCTTCACCATACTTTTTCACTACATAATCTATTACTTCTTGTCTTCTCTCGAAGCAAAAGTCTATATCTATGTCAGGCATACTAATTCTTTCCGGATTTAGGAATCTTTCAAAAAGCAGATTATACTTCAGTGGATCGATTTGGGTTATATCAAGAGCATAGGCAACCAAACTACCTGCTGCACTACCTCTACCTGGTCCTACCATGATTCCGTTATCCCTGGCAAACTTAATAAAATCCCATACGATCAGAAAATAATCAATATAGCCCATTTGCTCAATTGTATTGAGTTCATAATCAAGACGTTCGAGTATATCATCAGTAACCGTAGTGTACTTTCTCTTTACACCTTCCATGCATAGATGCCTAAGGTACTCCGAAGGTGTGTAACCTTCAGGTACGTCGTATTTAGGCAAATGAATGGTATTAAAATCAAAGTCTACCTTACAGCGCTGTGCTATCTTCACGGTATTTTCAATTGATTCGGGATAAGAAGAAAACAACTCTTGCATTTGTTGTGGTGATTTCAAATAGAATTCTTGAGTATCAAATCTCATTCTGTCCTCATCATCTATTGTCTTACCAGTCTGAATACATATCAATACATCATGGGCTTGGGCATCCTCAGGTTTAACATAATGCACATCATTTGTTGCTACAAGGGGAATTCCTGTATCTTGACTTAACTTCACAACAAGTTCATTAACTCTGGCCTGTTCTTCCATTCCATGATATTGAAGTTCTAAATAGAAATTGCCTTTACCAAAAATTCTTTCCAATTTTAATGCCAAATCCGCTGCTTTATCCCTTTGGTCAGTCAATAGCAGCCTTGGTATATCACCTGCCAAACAGCCACTCAATCCAATCAATCCTTTACTATGCTTTGACAGGATTTCATAGTCTATTCTTGGTTTATAGTAGAATCCATCTATAAATCCCCTAGAAACCAATTCGATTAAGTTTAAGTAGCCCTCTTTATTTTCTGCGATAAGGACTAGGTGAGCATAATTGCTATCGGTATGGGATTGTTTATCGGTCATAGTACGTGGAGCAATGTAAACCTCACATCCTATTATTGGCTTTATCCCCCTGGCCTTCGCTTCCTTATAAAAATCCACCACTCCATACATTACACCGTGGTCAGTTATGGCCAGGCTATCCATTCCTAGCTCTTTGCATCTATCTAACAGATCGGTAATTCTTCCCGCACCATCCAATAAGCTGTATTCAGTATGGGTATGGAGATGTACGAAATCAGCCAATTTCTTCACTCCTTATACTTTGTTATTTGTCCAGATAATATTAT
>JAWLDD010000353.1:0-3059 GCA_041686815.1 Candidatus Atribacteria bacterium
CCGCCTGCCAGAAACTATTCAGGTGCCTCGTGAAAACGGTGGAAAAGAATACAGAAATCATCTCTTTGTTAGTGACGCTATCGGTCTGGCCACATTGAAATTAAATACTTGGGAAACTGGGGTAATTGAAGAGGAAGAAAAGCAAGAGGATTTTGTCTGTTGGATTCGTAATCCTTCCAGAGGCTCTTGGGCGCTTTGCATTCCGTATGAAATAGACAATGAAGCAAAGCCTGCCTTCCCTGATTTTATTATTGTAAGAAAAGATAAACTTTCTGGATACGTTATTGATATTCTTGAACCTCATAATCCTGAATTCAAAGATAATTTGGGTAAGGCTAAAGGCTTTGCGGAATATGCCAGACAAAATCCGGGTGTTGGAAGAATTCAGCTCATTCGTATGGGTAAGGATGCTGCAGGTAAGAATCGGTTTAAGCGTCTGGATATGTCTAAGAGTGCTATTCGTGACAAGGTGTCTCACGCTATGAGCAATGATGAATTAGACCATATTTTTGATACTGACGGATTTTTTATTTGGTAAGATTGGGGGATTGCTTATGTATGAGAAGATAAAAACAGGTATAGCTCAGGAATACTACCTAAAAAACTACTTTAATGAGGGACAACGCTTTTGTGACGTGATACCTTCGTAACATTACAATCTGGATATTTACGAAGCCAAGAGCTGCAATACAGATGGCGCTGGAGATAAGCAGATTGATGCCGGTGCCGAAAATTATTGAACTTATTTCCAAGAACGGACAAAAGCTATAACATACTGTGGACATATTCCCCCGAACGGATAATGCACCTAAAAACCACTACCGACCTGTTCCCTTGCACGGAAAATCACCAAAATACATACCCGACATCAATCTGATGCTATCGTGCCACGCGGATGGGGTTGTACGTAGAAAATAATGATGTTGAATTGCAGCAATTCTTCCAGGATCTAGCGGATAGAGGGTGCTCAATAGAAAAAGTTTAAAGATATAATAATACTGCCTAATGTTTTTAGAGCCTATGGTTTCTTCTGTTACATATCTACATTGTGTCAACCGATATCTAGAACGCAGACGGTAGCAACAGCGGTGTAATAACATTTACGCATCTCAAAGTTATTTTTCTTTACAAACATATGGTTAAAATGAAATGAAAAGAAAAAGTACCCCTCGAGCCTCAGTTAGCCTGGCGGGTATTTATAATGATTGTTTTTTCTTAACTCTTACTTACTCCGTGGTCTCGGATCTCCGGCATACTCACCTGTGACTTTCCTTTCTTAAACATGCAATTTTTGTAACATGTTTCCGGGGATATACTTATTCCGTCATAAAAACATAAAAACGCCGCTCAACAATAATGTCGGGCGACAGGGTTATCTTTTTCCTCCTTTGTCTCCCTTGGGCACACCTACTTTGTATGGTAAATTAAAACATTTTGCAAGGAAAGGTAAGGAAGAGACGTCGTTAGAACCGGTCATGGCACTAAAAGTGGATGAATTCGCTCTAGGAATACTATGGATTCATAATGGATCTCGTGTAAGAAGCAGGACTCAAATGACAAGAAATACCCACCAAGCTGATTTGCTTCGGGCTAGTGGGTTATTTTTTTGTTCCTTTCCACAACCGAACATACATCCCGAAATAAAGAATATATTTTTGATGCCGATCCATAAGGTTTTAGAATGGTACATCCTCATAATTAACAGGCTTAGCTGCGGGGAGATATTCCTCAATTGCAATAATGTGAACATTTCAACGTCTAGGTCATAGTGGTTTCAGCATTAAGTACCCAGTATGAGCACGGAACCCAGGTGCAGTTAACAGCGGTACCAGAAACAGGTTGGCGTTTTAGTCACTGGGAAGGTGACCTAGAGGGAAGTACCAACCAGCTACAATAATAGTAGATACTGCGAAGACTGTGACAGCGGTATTTGATCTCTTGATCCAAGTAACTTTCGATGCACAAGGTGGAGAAAACCCTACCCCTACCAGTAAGACAGTGATTTATAGCAGGGCTTATGGAACGCTACCAACACTATCCAGGACTGGATATAGCTTTAAAGGATGGTGGACACAACCAGATGGCAAGGGAACTCAAATCTTCGAGGATACGTTAGTTGCACAGCCTTACAACCATACGCTATATGCTTACTGGCAGAAATAGTTCCAATGTATGAACTTGAATACAATGATACAATGGATTTTGCTACTGAAATGCTTATAGATATACCCATGCGATTCTCCTTAAGTACGTCTTCCGATGTTGAATGGTTTAAAGTTTATCTTGAAGCAAATAAGATTATCACATATCAGTTCACCGTTCCAGATAGTGAAACCAATGGATTGTGGAGAATCATCATCTATAATGCTAATATGGTACAAGGAAATGTTAATAATTGGTCATCAAGTAGTTCTTCAACCTATTCGAGTCCTACAGCTGGTCATTATTATTTTAAGGTTTCTATACATCCAGATTTACCTTTGTTATATAGTGGTCCTATGGTAGAACTCAAGATATCGACTACAGATTGGTGATATAAGTTACCCGGCTATATAATTGCTGTCTTCGTCTCCTTATGTAGGTCTTACCTATAACATGGCAGTAAATCCCAATATCGATGCAGAAAATAACCATTAAACTAGTGATCCTATTCCGAGGGTCGCTTTTGTCATGTTTAGGGAATATAGGATTTTGCCGGAATGTGTGGCATATGGTCATGGCAAGTACGTGTGTTTATAGGAAAGCTATTGTAATTCGAGAGCTGATGTATTTTATTGAGTAGGGGCTCATTTCTGGGATTATTATTTGTTTGTAACGATAACTTGAAAGAGTGGGTGGGAAAACGATGAATCCAGAGCGATATGGACTTGTCATGGCAGGGGGCGGCGGAAAAGGAGCTTATCAAATGGAGTACTGAAGGCTTTAACCAGCTTGGCTTTACACGAGTCATTTCCATACCATTGTAGGTTCCTCGGTAGGGGCGCTAAACGCAGTGTTATACTCTCAAGATGACTTAGCTCTAGCAGAGGATGCTTGGTAAAGGATCCTCTCAGTAGATC
>JAWLDD010000354.1:0-3056 GCA_041686815.1 Candidatus Atribacteria bacterium
GTATTGCAGTACTCTACCCTATCATTATTTAACTACTTTCTAAATATAGATACGATTTTTTTCACTTTTAAACAAAAAACAAGGGGCGGATGGTCAGTTCCTTCGTCCCATCTGGGATAAGAAACCTCCCCTCTGCCCATTATGTAGGTTTTATTTGGTTATCGAGAAATAACTGTCTATCTGTCGTGCCTGGCATCATATTCTGCGGCTTATAACTGTCTTCCGTATCCCATAATTATCAATATTAGCGTTAGGCATACAGTAACTATTTTACTATGTGATAGTATTGAACCATATTTCCGCGTTCCGTTTCTATAACGTTATCAAATTCTACGATATTTCCTATTTGAATATCTTTTTCTTCATTACTTATTTTAAAATAGACGCCTCCAGGATATTTTGTGTTCTTGAAAAATCCGAATTTCCTTTCCTTGTCCAAATTATATATGATACCTTGATTATCCGAGAGACTTTTTGATATTTCATTATAATCTTCTAAATACTGTGTCAGCTCTAACTTCAATTTTGAATTACTAATATACTCAAGTTTTTCACGCATCTTTATTTGGAAATCTTTAAAACTTTTCTCACGACGTATTTGCGTGTAATAATGTTCAAGTTTCTCCAGAATATACTGTATGGCCTCATCATCATAATAAAGAAAGGATAATGCTCTTAATAAAACACCCATATATGTATAAACACCTTTATCTGGATTAGTACTTTTCTCAAGTGCTTCAAAAGCATTCTTAAGCAAAATAAATTTATTGCCCGAATCTCGAACATCATACATTTCAGATTTTCTTCTGTAAATGTCTGCTTTACGAGTATAGAATATATTTTGATTACGTTCTGATAATGAAGATATATCCATATCATCTAACACTTTTTCGGCTTCTTCGAACCGGTTTATACATGATAACACTTTACTACGCTCAAAGCTCAAATATGCTATATTCGGATCAATTTCTTTAGCCTTATCAAGCTTATCTAATGCACCCATATAATCATTACATCTCAGCAAGAAACCTGCGTACACAATTAGCATTTTGACCAATTCATCTTCATCTTTGCAATTCGTAATAGCGATTTCGTATTCTTGCTTTGCCATAACCTGACTCGTAGTACCATATATGAAAGCATCTACCTTATTACACTCAAAATAATTTGGTGATAATTTCTTAGCATATCCTACAAGTAGATGTGCCTTTTCAATTTCTTTATTATAAGACAAACTAATTGCTTCCATCAGATAGTAAGCAGCTATAATTTGACTTCTATCATTATTGCGAATATTAAATGACTTCATTGTGTATGGAGATCTATGTCTGCTTTGCAACAATTGTTGTGAGAAGGCCTGCAATTTTGCCTCCTTTTGTTTAAAGTCAGCCATAAGCTTTCGATTATCAATTGTTAATGTTCTTAAAAAATCATTAGCAAAATTCGTAATTGACAGCTTTTTATTTTGTTTAAAATTTGAGTCCTCTACAAAATTGCACTTTATTAGGTCATTAACTGCAAAAGTAATATTTGTAAAATCTTCTTCTCTACAATCCATATAATACATAAGTTCAGCAAAAGAAATTTCTCCAGCAGCAACAATCAGAACATCCAATACCCGATGTGCTAAATCAGAAAGTTTATCATACACATTTGACATACAGAAATCTGCTAGTTCAGTACGATTTTTTAATATTTCATCAACACTTTGCTTATTATATAAGCATCGCACAAACCACTTAATTGCTAAGGGATTTGAATACAGCTTATTTGTTGCTATGTCTTTTTTCTCAAGATCTGTAAAAACTGCTTCTAGACCATATAACCGCAAAAGAATATCCATATAAGTCATTACGTCCTTTTCTACCATTCCTTCTAACTTATACCGATGTTCCATTTCACCAAGACCAATTCTTGATGTCATTAGAACTTGACCATACTCAGTAAATGAATCCAAAAACTCTTTAATTTCTGATGTGTTAATTGTTTCTAAATTATCAAGTACTAATAACGTATTATAGCATTGTGACAACTCAATTAAATAACTAGGTATATCTTCTACATCCTTATTTGCAACGAAATCTCCTAACTTCTCGTAAACTCCAGAAATTGTACTAATCGAGTTTTTAATCTCTGAAAACTCATATTTGTTCAATGAATTAGTTTTTAATGATACCCATAAAATAAGTTCATAATTGAAGCTATCATCATCTAAAATGTCATATAAAAGTTTTACAGCTGTTGCTGTTTTACCTATACCTCCATCACCAATAATACATAAAATGTGTACGTTCCTTTTGTGCAACAATGCCTTAAGTTGACCAATTTCCTTGTCGCGACCAATAAAACTTGTCTCTTCATAATCCATAGTAGTCGGTATATTTTCAATGATATCATTACTCTTTTTCAAATTTGCTGGAGGTAGGCGTAATTCTTCTGGGTGTTCAATTATTTTGGTCCTTATACTCTTTACATTGTCCCAGCAAAAAAAATCAAGATATTGATCTATACTATAGAATATTTGTTTAAGCATTGGGTAATCGAATACCCCTAACGGCCTAGGATGCATTACATTATTTCTTATCGGTATAATTTTTGTAAACTCTTTATTTAAGAAATTCCTATGTTCAATGTTTATATTCAGTTTATCAATATTATTATTACAAATCTCAATATACGCCTGAAAGCCAATTCCCTGAAGCATCGAAACAAATCCATCAATATTATCGCTTTTATTGGAATGTGTTATGACTTTTTCTGGGATATCATTAATGGTTAATCTCATTGAAAAATTAGTAATGAAATCAGATTCCAATGCCATTATCATTTCGTACATTTCAGCTTTTCTATCAATAATACTAATTCCTTGTTCCATCACAATTCTCCTTATCAATCTTATTCTGTATATCAGGGTGCTAGGGAAAGCACCGAAATACAAAACAACAAAATTACAAAAATCCCCTGTTATGCAAATAATACCATAACAGGGGATTTTATTCAATAAATCGACTTCATTACCTACTCCACAGTAACGCTCTTCGCCAAATTCCTCGGTT
>JAWLDD010000355.1:0-3053 GCA_041686815.1 Candidatus Atribacteria bacterium
GCGCTGGTTTTGTAGCCCTGGTCATAAAACAGTTCACTATTTCCCGAAGGACCAAATCTTACCCTTTCGTTAAAGACCATTTTTAATTATCTTCCCTTCGAATTATGTCCATAATTTCATTAGTTATTTGTATGACACTTTTGTTATCCGTTTTTATAGTATAATGAGCTCTCATGTATGTAGGGTATCTAAGCTTATAGAGATCTTCTATACGTTTCTTAGGCTCATCATGGTGTAGCATTGGACGATCATCAGAATCCCTTAATCGATCATATAGAGTTGATAACGAGGCTTCCAAATGAATTACTAGCCCTTTTGATAGTAGAATATCAAAAAGCTGCTTGTTCATTACAGCGCCACCACCCGTAGAAATAACAGTATTTGGATGATCCACCCAACTTATTATTGCTTCATATTCCAATCTTCTAAAATATTCTTCGCCATGGATCCTAAAAATATCCGGAATTTCAATACCTGCTATTTCTTTAATCTTTTCGTCTGTATCAATAAAATTATAGGATAGTTGTCTTGCTAAAACTCTTCCAATTGTAGATTTTCCAACACCCATGAAACCAATTAAAATTATATTGATCATATGTCCTCCAATAAGCTGAATTATATCATTTATAACCAAAAAAGATAATACCTAATACAATGTTATAGCGTTCTATGAGATATTTTCCTTTTGAAAAATCATCAAATATAGAACTGCTTCTATATCCCAGTTATAACTGGAATTGTCCAGGTCCGCTTGCTTCTTCTGAGCTTTCACCTGTTCTATTATTATAGGTAAATGTGAATTCTCTATGCCAGAAAGTATCCTTGCTATGCCAGAATAGCTAGTCTCGAAGTTAAGGGTAATGGTTAGTAGAGAAAAGTCCCCATACTCCTTATAGTCTTCAAATCGCAACCTTGTACCCACACCCTGATCTTTAATACAATTCTCTAAGAAAATCAGAAATTCCGACTCAATCAAGTTGTCATCCTGTATAAGAAATTTTTTTTCAGCATTGCCCGTTAATTTTGATATTTGATCTTCCAAATCCTTTATTTGATTTTTAGCATGTAAGTAATGCTCTAAATCACTTTTTATTCTTTGAATATCATTGGCTATAGCGCTGGTTTCCTGATGAAAATCCCTATAGAATAAATTATAATATAGGATAAGTAATATAATTATTATGGTCACTATAATAAACTTCTTTTCTCTGGTAGATAACTTCAATTGTCTTCTCCTCCCAAACCCGATAGGTTAGTATTATGATCGTCAAACAATACTCCATCTAAACTGGGTTCATTAACCACAGAAATGCAGTTAAGTTCGAAAACTCGTCTTAAATTCTTTTTTTCCAGGGTGATCTCACGTACCTTTACTTCTATGATATTTTCTCCATCTTGCAATTTCATCATGATGTTGGCGATATCCTCATCCCTATAAGCAGTTCCTCTGATTGTTACTACATTTCCTGTAATACTTACTTCCGTTATTTCTATGCTTGGAGATATGGATGCATTTATCTTATTAAAGAGCCTTGCAATATTGCCGTGTTTGGAACTGACCAAATCTAAGATTTCTATTTTTCTTGATAGATTACGTGAGTATCTTTCCAGACCTAAGTAGTAATTGTTTATATGAGTATTGCTCTCCAGCTCACGGGTTAATCTTTGATATTCGGTTATTAGCTTATTCCTATGTTGAATTGGTATTAGAATAGCAAAAGTTAATAACACGATCAAAGCAAGAATAACAAAAATGCCAATATGGATCCGTTTCGGAGAGCTAACCAATACTAAATTAATATCACTTTTCATAATGACACCCTCCTAATTGTTGATCCAATGGCATTGCCAAGGAGTAGAACCTCATCTCTCCTTAGCCTACCGATATTTTTATTATTCAGGTCTATCCAATGGTTATAAAATGTAATCCTCATACCTACCTCATTCTCAAGTAGTTGGATGGAATTAAGCCTTGCCGATCCTCCTCCAAATAGGACTATTCTGTTAATATCGTTATATATGGATGTATTGTTTTTGAAGTACCTTACAGCACTCATTACCTCTTCCTTGATTTGATCCAAACTCATGTTCTCTAGATAGATGGTTTTATCCACAAAATATTTCCCATTAAAGAATAAAATAATATTGATTGAAGCTGTACCTATATCCATAAAACAGTAGTTTGCTGAATCCAAGATTAGTTTTTGATCATGACAAGCGAATTTAATCAGAAACTTTTGAAGGCAATTAAAGGGAGCGTCTACGTAGATAGGTTGTAAACCAGCATTTCTTAACGTTTCGATATATACTAGAAGGATCTCTTTGGATATTGCTGTAGTAAGAACACTCCAATATTCGACGCCATTGATCATAGATGTCTCAAGTATCCTATAATCGATACTATATTGTCCCAAATCCGAGGGCAAGTACCCCTCCAGATCGTAGTATATATTTTCTTTAAGTATATCCTTTTCCATTGCTGGCAGAGAAATAATTTTAGTTATTATATGCTGAGACGGTAAACATAGGGAACATCTTTTGCCTTTGATTTTCTTGTCCTTTATCAGCTTTCTAAGATATGTGGCTAGAAGTTCTAGGTCAACTATCCTATCATTAGCTATGGAATCTCTAGGAGTTGAATCTATAGCCCATTGACTAACCATGCCATTCTTGTCAATTTTAACAATTTTAATTTGGTCAGAACCAATATCAATACCAATTATGCCTTTTTGCTCTAATTTCATGAATGACACCTCCATAGCCATCTATTACCTGGTTTCTCCCCATTCTACAATAGAAAAACTGGAATCATCAATGATAAAGTCATCATCATTGGGATCTCTCCATTGTACATGAACTATACCCTTGACTGATCTTTTTACCTTTCCTATACTGCATGTGGATACAAGTACTATTTCATCTTTGTTGGTTGTTGTATTGTTCCTTTTACAGGTTATATTTATCTTGACCCGTTGGCCTCCATAATCATCAAAAGTCGGAGGAACAATTGGAGTTTCCAGCAACCGGGTAAGAAATGATTGTCTGCTTATAAC
>JAWLDD010000356.1:0-3032 GCA_041686815.1 Candidatus Atribacteria bacterium
CCTGGAAGCCATAGTGTAGAATAACCCTCCATCCTCTTCCATCTGATAAGAACATCCTGGATAGTATTATTCAATGCATGTCCCATATGAAGACTACCTGTAACATTTGGTGGCGGCATCATTATAGTGTAAGGCTTTTTTGTCTCGTCAATTTCTGGAGTAAAGTAGCCGTTTTCATTCCAGAATCCATAAAGCCTGTCTTCAAATTCCTTTGGATCATAATTCTTTGGTAAGTTTTCTCTCATTTTGTCCCCTCCTAGGCAAAAATAAAAACCCTTCATCCTCACTAACATAAGGACGAAGGGTTCGCGGTACCACCTTAATTTCATGGCTATGCCATGACACTTCATTAATAGATAACGGTATCCCGTTCAGACCTACTCTATTCAGTCTGAATGTTCGAAAGCTACCTTCATCTGATTCCTGCTTAGGATCTCCCAGCCATGAATCCATTCTCTTTTAAGAGAATCAGATTACTCCTCTTTCTCATCACAAAATATATAGTCACAATTATAGCTATAATCAGACGCTTTGTCAATGTTTTCCTCACATAACATTCATATGATATCTTTAATTTTTTATAATTATTTTCTTATATAAACTACTGACTTTTTTCATCAAGAAGCATTTTTCTAAATATTTTCAAGTAAATAATGAAAGCAACAATATTAAGCAATACTGTAATAATCAAAAGCAGCATTGATACAATCATATTAATGTTAATAATAATCGATAGAATTGCAGCATATAGCGAAAATGTCGCTACCTTTCCATATATGTTTGAAGGTATAACAGCTTTTCCATGCTTCAGGTATAGTATTATACCTCCGGTTATCATAATTACTTCCTTTAGAATCATTGGAATCAAAATCCAAAATGGTATTAAGCCGATTATTGTAAAAGTTATCAGTACAGTAAAACTCATCAGCTTGTCTGCGAATGGATCAAGAGCGGATCCAAGTTTGCTTATCAGATTATATTTTCTTGCTATGTATCCATCAAGGACATCTGATACTCCTGCTATCATAAATATCATTCCCAAAATAAATACTTTATTATCTATATCTGAAAAAAACAAACTAATGTACACAGGAACCAAAATTATTCTGAATACGGTAATCATGTTAGGTAATGTCATATTCTCTCTCCTTGTCTAGAACAGCATAATATCTTAAGTTAGCGTTATTTTACTTTATTTGTACCCTGAGGGTGAACACGCTAAATATTTAGTTTACTCCATTGACTTTAAATTTCTAAAAAGAGTATAATGCTGATATCAATTTATTGAGATTATCATCTTGATATAAAACCTATCTTCTTATAAACTTTTCTTAGAGTTTTACGCGCCTTGGCTTCAGCCTTTTGTGCGCCTTCAGTATAGATTCTTTCAAGATAATCCTTGCTATCCAAATACTCTCTGTATTTGGTTTGAATTGGATCAAGCGCTTCTACAACAACCTCAGCTAATTCAGACTTGAACACTCCATAACCTTTACCGCTGTACATATCAACAATATCATCAATTTCTTTACCTGACAGCACCGAATAAATATTAATAAGATTCTTAATTCCAGGTTGGTCATCAGAGTAATTGACAATTCCAACTGAATCTGTAACTGCTCGTTTTATTTTTTTTGAAATCTTATCCTTATTATCCTGAAGAAGAATAAATGCATTTTCGTCACTATCTGATTTGCTCATTTTTGAAGTAGGATCCTGAAGACTCATTATTCTCGCTCCAAATTCCTTGATTAATGGTTCAGGAACTACAAATGTGTCACTGTATTTATTGTTAAACCTTTCCGCAAGGTCACGGGCAAGCTCAAGATGTTGTTTTTGATCTTCACCTACAGGTACAAAATCAGTCTGGTACAATAATATATCTGCAGCCATCAAGACAGGATATGTAAATAACCCTGCATTAAGATTTTCATCGGACTTTTTTGATTTTTCCTTGAACTGTGTCATCCTATTTAGTTGCCCCATATAGGTTATGGTATTAAGGACCCACGATAACTCTGCATGTGCAGGAACGTGAGACTGAACAAACAAAGTCGATTTTTCCGGATCAATCCCACAAGCCATATACATTGACAATACATCCAGAGTGTTTTTTCTAAGGTTCTTAGGAACCTGAGGTACTGTAATGGCATGCATATCAACGATGCAATAATTGCAATCAAACTCATCCTGCAATTCTCCGAAATTTCTTAAAGCGCCTATATAGTTCCCTATTGTTAACGCTCCTGAAGGCTGTACACCGCTAAATACAATCTTCTTTTCCATTTTGATCATCCTCTCTGATAATATAATAACCCTTCATCTCATTTAATAAGAGACGAAGGGTTTTCCGCGTTGCCACTCTTCTTGCATTTCTGCCAGCTTTGCTCCCTGTAAGGTGGGATTACCTTGTCCTACTTTTTCAGACAAAACTCAAGAGCCCATTCACTGCTTGTACCTGTCGAATTTACACCATCATCGACTCTCTAAAAGGTTTTTTAGCAACTACTATTCTCCATCAAAGTATATATGTCATATTATACTATATTGTTCTCGTTTGTAAACACAAAATACATAATTTTAGTATAGTTTAATCAACTAAAAACTAGCAAACAACTTATTTTAATAAGCATATCATCTCATATCTTCATATGCTTTTATAAAGAGTTTCCTGTAAGCGTTTTTATCAATTGATCTTGGATTGCTCTGATTTGAACCATTTTTTACTGACATTTCTGCTAATTCATCAAAATCATCTGGACTGATTTGCAATGAACTGAGACCAGGCAGTCCTATATCATTAGAAAGCTTTCTAATATATTCAATACCATTTTCGGCAGTTTCCCTGTCATTGTGACCCTTGATACCCATTGCTCTGGCAATTCGGGCATACTTAAATTCACACTCGGGCAAATTATATTCCATCACATACGGCAGCAATATTGAATTACAAAGACCATGTGGTGCATCATACATGCTACCAAGAGCTTCGGCCATACAATGTACTGAAGCTACATCTGAATGGCTGAAAG
>JAWLDD010000357.1:0-3018 GCA_041686815.1 Candidatus Atribacteria bacterium
AAAAGGACTTAAACTGTCAATTTCTCTTGTTACACCTATTCTTAGTGTTAATATCTCCTGTGCTGCAACCATGTTAAACGGAACAACTGAAAATACAAGTACCAGTGCCAATAAAACCGCTAATCTTTTATTCATACTTTTCAATACCCCCCATTTTTAAAATTTCTTTATTCCTACGAATATTACTTCACTGAAAAAGCCTCATGTTGTCTATCATCATGAGCATAGTGCACAGGGTAAGTTTTTTAGTGATCAGCTATTTTACGCCTGCTTCCTTGATGATAAATTTCTTTTCATCCCCATTCAAATAAGTATTTACCCCTATGGGTAAAGTAGCTAAATCTCTCGTATGGCCTAATGGCAAACCATAAAGCACAGGTATACCTAAAGGTCTCAGATAATCTCCTAAAACATCTTCTATACTTGTATCACAGTAAAATCCTGGGTCTAACTGCCTTGGTACACAATGTTCACAAGTTCCTATAACTATACCCGCCGCTTTATGTAATACTCCTGCATTCATAAGATGACACATCATATGATCAAATACCCACGGTTCTGTATATACTTCTTCAATAAATAATATTTTGTCTTGTGTATCTATTTCATAAGGCGTACCTAAGGTTGAACAAATGAGTGTCAAATTTCCCCCGATCAAAATACCTTCCGCTTCTCCACCATGGATGGAATAAATCCATTTTTTATCATCTGCTAAGGTCACCTCCCCTATGGCTTCCTCCTCAGCTAAGGCTTTAAATAGGTACTTTTGTGTATACTCGGATAATTCTTCGGGGTTATATCTGGCGATTCCAGGTCCATGAAAGGTAACTAAATTTGTCTTTTTATAAATAGCCAAGTGTAATGAAGTGATATCACTAAATCCGATGAGGATTTTTGGATTATTTTTGATTAGATCAAAATCCAGATATTTTAAAATACGTGCAGAGCCATAGCCCCCTTGCGTGACAAAGATCGCATCAATGTCCTCTCTTTTAAACATTTCATTTAGATCCTGTGCTCTTTCTATATCTGAACCTGCGCAAAAGCCGGTTTTCTTACTAAGATTTTTGGATAATTCCACATTGTATCCCCATTGTCTTAAAGTCTCTACTCCTCTTACAATGTCACTTTTGTTATAAGTTGGACTTGCAGGTGAAACAATTCCAATCCTGTCCCCTTTTTCTAACTTCTTTGGTTTTAGTTTCATATTTTTAATAATCTCCTTTTATCTAATATTAAAAAAGATATAGAGTGTTACCTAGAATTATATTAATAATCCTTCTAGATAGTGATATATTGTCAATGCCGTATCTACCACATCAGCAATGTATACATATTCATCACAAGAATGTCCATTCTCTCCGTTGGGACCAAATACAAATGTTGGAATGTTCAAACGTGATGCGATAGTATTGAAGTCACCGATACTACTAAAGTATGCAATATCTATTTTTTTTGAAGTTGTTCTTTCTGCAACTTCTATAAACTTTTTAACATAGTCATTGTCTTTTGAAACCTTATACGGCATAAAACCATCTATGTTTGGCAATGGAGCTTCTCTAAATTCTATAGAATACTTGCATTTTATATTTGCTCTTTTTGCAGCCTCTGTAACTTCATTTATAATAGTAGCCTTGGTTTCTCCCATTACGATATGTCTAAAGACTGATATCACTGCTGTATCAGCAACAGAACAAGCATCACCACCACCACTTATTTCAGTAACACAAATTGAGCCTTTTCCCAGCTCCGAATCACTTATAAACTCAGTATTTTGTAATTCTAATATTAACTTTGCTCCCTCTTCAATTGCATTAATACCCGACTCTGGATCTGCTGCATGTGCAGCCAAGCCAAATAGCTGGATTTTGTATGCATAACCCCCTCTTGCCCCAAGACAGAGGGTTGGGAAATCATGCTTTGTAAAACTTGGGCTAGGTTCTGGTATGATAGCTACATCAATATCACCTAAAACATTGTCTTCAATCAAGAAATTAGTTCCTAATCCATATGGTCCTTCTTCATCTGAGACAAAAGTGTAAACTATTCTACCATTAAATTGATTATATTTCTTGTAAAAAGCTTTTAATGCTAACATTATAGCTACGCAACCAGACTTCATATCAAGTATTCCTAATCCATACATCTTATCTCCTAATATATTAACTTTAAAAGGATTCATACGCCAATTAGAACATAATCTAACTGTGTCTAGGTGTCCATTTAGTAAAATTGTTGGTCCTTCTTTACCGCCTTGAATTTCACCAAATATATTTACTCCCTGAAGGTCTGTCAATTTTTTCTCATGATAGTTGTGATAAGATATTGGTAAATCTTCATTAATAAACCATTTAAAAACATATTGCATGATCTCATATTCTTCAAAATACGGACTTGGTATTTCTACTAACGCTTTTAATAATTGTATAACTGCCTCTTGATTAATCACCTGATTTATTTCCACAATTTTTTACCTCATAATTAATGATTTTTTTCTTACTAATAGATTATCATCTGATTATTCATTCCAACATGCTCTTAATTCTATTATCAATATCTATAGTTATGATACATAGGGCAATTCAATCTGTGTAATTTTATATTGATAAATCTCTTTTTTCTAGTGTTAAAGTACTTCTTTCTTACCTACATAAAATGATGCGATTCATATTACAATCTATCTCTCCTTCCGCTTTACTTAATTTTAAATACATGATATTTGTTAAATTTAATCTATTCAGTTTGTCCTCAAAATAGTACTAATAAATTTTTTATCAATTAATTCTTTGCTTTTGTGTGTACATAGCAGAAGCTATTTCTATGGCTGATAAAGTAGTAGTTTTATCTAACCGTCCAGCAAGCATAAAAAACGTCCACAACATTGAACTTACTTGCAACGATGAAAGAACTCCTATAAAATGCCGTGAGGCCCCTGAATTTAGACATTACTTTAATAAAATTTGGAAGGAGCTGGATGTATATGTCAAATAACACAAAGATTATAAAAGATAAACATTC
>JAWLDD010000358.1:0-3013 GCA_041686815.1 Candidatus Atribacteria bacterium
ACAGCAGTTACCCCTCCTTGATATACTTTATATACGTTCTTTAGAGTTACACTTGCCATTTATATCCCTCCATGTTATTATTTTGCACCTACTTGATGCAAATCAAGGGTTCCTTTGATATACTCTAATTATATCCCTATAGGGACAATCTGGCTATAGCTATTATTAACAAAAAACTAGTCTATATTTTTGAAAAGGTTGCATAAAGGAAATACAATATGCTGCTTTTTTTATTATAATTTCATAATATTTCTAAAATGAATGCTATAAATATCAGCATTTATGATATTCCTATATAAATGTATTCATTGGGTTAACCTAATATGAATAATCCACCTTGAAGAACTAGCTTCTTGGTGGATTATTTATAGGGTCATTCTTGATGTTTAATTGCTTCAGTTGGGCAGCTTTCCATTGCTTCCTCAACTAGATCTATAAATTCCTCTGGAATTTCTTGATCAATAGCTTGCGCTTTATCATCATCATTCCACGAGAAAACATCGTTGCATATACTTATACATAACCCGCAACTTATACATAAATCCTGGTCTACATATACTTTCAATACAACATTCCTCCTACAGTTCATTTTAAGATTTATACCACTATCCTGCTCATCAAAACAAAAAATATTCTCTATTCCTCCATTTTGTACTTAAAAAAGCGACCATAGGAAGGCGCATCCAGTTCAACATACATATAGATTCCATCATCTCTATATTCTTCATTGATAACCTGTCCCTGTTGGTAGATTTGCGAGACTATCTGGCCTTGAGTATAGGGAATTAACAATTCAACTCTGTTTCTCTTGATTGGAATGTTATCTGCTATTATCTCTTTTAGCGTATCCAACCCAATACCATTGGTAGCAGAGATATATGCAACAGGCTTATTAACAGGAAGAGTATGCTCCTGACCGTCCAAGAGGTCTATCTTATTATATACGGTAATTACGGTTTGATCGCAGCCCAAGGAATCCAAAATATGCTCTACCACAGACATCTGTTCTGTCAAGTTAGGTGATGCTGAATCTACTACATGTAACAATAGATCTGCGTATATTGCTTCCTCCAAAGTGGATTTGAATGCTTCCACCAGGTCGTGAGGTAACTTATTTATAAAGCCTACTGTATCTATTAAGAGTATATCCTGTCCGTTATGTAGTTCGATACCTCTAGATATTGGATCAAGGGTAGCAAAGAGCTTGTCTTCAACCAAAACATCACTCCCAGTTAAAGCATTGAGTAAGCTGCTTTTACCTGCATTGGTATAGCCTACCAGGGCTACAATGGGAATGCGGTTTTTTTCCCTTCTCTCGCGAAGGGCTTGTCTTCTGTCTTTTACCTTCATCAGCTCTTGTTCTATCTCTCTAATACGTCTATGGATATGACGGCGATCTGTCTCCAATTTAGTTTCGCCAGGTCCTCTGGTACCAATCCCTCCTCCCAACCTAGATAGCACCAAGCCCATACCAGTCAACCTAGGCAGCCTGTATTTAAGTTGGGCCAATTCTACCTGTAGCTTTCCTTCTCTAGATACTGCTCTTCCTGCAAAGATATCTAAGATAAGAGCGGTTCGATCGATAATCCTTATGCCTATGATGTTTTCCAAATTGCGAATTTGAGAAGGGGTTAGTTCATCGTCGAAGACAACCAGATTTGCATTTTTGGACCTACAAAGCAAAGATAGCTCTTCGGCTTTTCCCTTGCCTATATAAGTAGCAGGGTCAGGTACCTTTCTATTTTGCATTACCTTATCGATAACTACAGCTCCAGCGGTATGGGCTAATTGCTCCAGCTCCTCCAATGAGACAATTCCCTCGCCATAGGTATCCAGCCCTACCAATACGGCTCTTTCCTGTTCATCATCTATTATCTCAACTATATCTTGACGCTGAATAGCCTTATCCCTCTCATAAATATAATCTACCAAAGTTTTGCTGCAAAAATCATCTAATGACAGTGGCCCTACCATTGTTATCTCCTGATCACTATCAGGAGGATTGATAAATGCTGCATATCCCTGATAGTAACCTCCATCCTTTACGCTAATAGCAGCCATAGAGTCTAGTTTCATAGATGTTAAAGTGTTTATATCAACACCAGATAGTACTCCACTACCTCCAGGATGGGTATGTATACATCTTATTCCACTAAGCCGTGTTTGACTCCTGCGCAGCCTCATATATGGTAAAGAGACTTGGTTTACATCACCCACCGAAACATCCAAAATGTCTCCTCTACGTCCTATATATACTGAAATCTCCCTATTAATGTTGGAAGTTAATCTGCAAAGTATCTCTACCAGCTCTGGGGTACAAAAGGCATCCTTAGGTATCTCCATATCAAATATTGATTCTAATTCAGCCATAATAACCTTTGATAGTCCATCAATGTTTCCCAGTATCATACTAGCCCTCCTTCTGATTTCATGGATGGTATCTGAAATCGAATCTAATTTTATTATTGGCTATCCATACATTTTCCATTATACTACAGGGACATATAATAGCAATATATCAATGCTGGTGAAAATATAAAAATGAAAAGGACCCAATTACGGATCCTTTCATCATGTCTAGCTTCTTTATTTACCTTTATTACCATTCTTATTAGCATTGTTGCTATTATTACTACGGTTATTGCTGTTATTGTTGTTATTACTATTATTGTTGTTGCTGTGATTATTATTTTTCTCCTTATTTTTATTGTTGCTATTTACATTGTCCTTTTTATTAGCCAAACCACTGTTCTCGTTAGATTTTTTATCTTTATTTTTTTGTTGCTTGTCCTTTGATTTAGTCTTTTCCTTGGACTGCTCTTTTTCTTCCTCGACGGTGGATTTATTCTTATTCTCTACAGCCTTATAATTATCTTTTTTATCCGTGGCGTTTATAGTATCGGTAGCTATATTTTCAGAATTGCTGTTAGACAAAGAGTCTTCAATTTCAATACTTTCGTCATCTTCCTCAGCTAATTCTCCCTGTTCATCCTCTACTGGGGATTCTACATTC
>JAWLDD010000359.1:0-3006 GCA_041686815.1 Candidatus Atribacteria bacterium
CTTCTTCTGGGCTTAAGGGTTGAGGAAATGAATGACTGCCAGATATATGAGACGCAAGAAAATAAATACTCTTTAGAATAGAAATAATCCCGCCGGCTAATGGGATCATTAGGTCACACCCCCAAAAAAGTAGTCGCTCTATATATTATGATGGAGGTAGTGGAAATGTGCACATTAAATTAGGTTATTTGATATATCAAGGTTGTTCTAAATTTTCTATGTAATGAGTAATTCCTTCAGCTACTTCTTTAAAGATCTTAGCAGGTTTATCGCCACCATTGGTTTCTTGGCGTACTAAAATTACTATAACATATTCAGGGTTTGGTCGTGGAAAAAAACCAGCAAACCAACCATAATATTCTGCATCAGTATCACCGTTTATTTGAGGAGTTCCTGTTTTTCCTGCAGTACCTCCTACGTAATCACTGTTAGCATTGGTAGCAGTGCCATATTCAGTAACATCTGCCATCCAGGATCTTAGTTCATAAGCAGTACTCGGATCTAAGACTTGCCATCCTCTCTGTTCCTTAGACATGTCTTTAACCATCTGTCCTGATTGATCAATTATGCCCTTTATTAGAGAAATATCTTTTCTTATGCCTCCATTTGCAATAATTGTCATCATTTGTGCTACTTGTAACGGAGAGACTTCTACTTTACCCTGGCCTAATGCAAGATTTCCTATTCCCGCCCCTGCGTATTCAGATTTGGAAGGTAGACTACCCTTGTCATTGTCCAAACCAATATTCAAAGACTGTCCTATTCCCAGCTTTTGAGCCATTTCTATTATGGATTGTCCTCCTACTTGAATGGCTAAATCGATAAAGGCATCATTGCAGGAATAAGCAAAGGCTTGTTGCATATTTAAATCTCCCAATCCACCTATTGACGGATGACACCTGTAAATTGCTCCATTTACGGTAATTTCACCGCTACAGCTATATTCTGTATCCCTGCTGATTAATCCTTTTTCCAATCCTGTAGCAGCTACAACAGTCTTGAATAGAGAACCAGGTGCAAAGGATTTCATAGGCACAGCCCACAAGCTGTCCTTTTTATTAGTTGATTCCTCGATATTATTCTGATCAAAATTCGGTCTGCTTGCAACTGCTAAGATGTCTGCAGTATCAACATCTACTATAACTCCACCTGATCTCTCGGAATATTTATCCATAGCCTTTTCAAGTATTTCTTGGAAATAATAATCTAATGTTAATTGAACATTATAATATGGCTCGTACAAGCGCTGTCTTTTGTAAGCTAATCCAGGTAACACCCTATTTTTTGCATCAGCTATTGCGTATACTATCTCTTCGCCCTTGGAATTTAGATACTTATCAAATGCCTTCTCCAGCCCTGACTGAGGGGTATTATCGGATCTTTTCAAGTAGCCAATTAGATGCCTTGCAATAGATGAATTATCATACCTCTCATTTTGGCGCATTATCATCAACCCTGGATAGGTACCTTTTTCTATATCCTTTTCTAGTTCTAGATTTGGATTTAGAATTTCTAGTTTTACGTAAGGATGACTTTTCTTGAAAGTTGCAGAAAAGTCATTATAACTTAATCCCGTCATTGAACCAATGATCTGGTACAGAGCTTTTAAGTCATCATAAAAACTTGGAAAAACTATGAAATAGGATTTCTGTTTTCCTTTGGTTAAGGGAATACCATTTCTGTCTAGAATATCACCTCTAATACGGCTTATACTTATAGGAATTAACCTCTGCTCCACAGCTTTTTTTGCATAAGTTCTTCCCATAATCACCTGAATATATGTTAGCCTAGCAGTTAGCATCAAAAACAGTATTGTCATTATTATTCCTAAAAAAACAACCCTATTACGGGTTGAAATTTCTTTTTTCATTACTACTCCTCCGGGATTTGGGATGGTATCGCTATACAAATATAATATCCCAAAGGAGTAATTTTATTCTTTTGATTTCCTTAGTATAGAGTACTTTGGTAGTTCTCTTTCAAATGGTATATACACTTTCTGTTGAGGATGAGGAGCTCTTGAAATGGGCTGCTTATCTCCATCAAACATGGATTCAACATGGAATTTGATGTATTCCTCACCTGGTACCATAATCTCAAGTAAGTCCCCAACTTCAAAGGGATTTCGCTGTTCTACCACCACAAGACCTTGCTCCTGATCATAGCCCTTTACCATTCCCACAAAATCATAGCCCCTGACATAGTGGCTGTTAAAATATCGATGATCTTGACCGGTAGGTTTACCAAAATAAAACCCTGTAGTAAATTCTCTATGGCTAGCTTTCTTAATTTCGTCCAAAGCTTTTGGATTCCACTCATATTCTTCTGGTTTTTCCATATAAGCATCTATTTCTTTGCGATATGCATTGACTACTGTAGCCACATAATAACTTGACTTCATCCTACCTTCGATCTTTAAGCCATCTATTCCTACTGTCATCAAATCGGGAATATGGGCTAGCATACATAGATCTTTTGAGTTCATAATGTATGTTCCACGCTCATCTTCAATAACAGGATAGTATTCACCCGGTCTCTTTTCTTCAACTATAGAGTATTTCCATCGGCAAGGATGAGCGCATTCCCCTCTATTGGCATCTCTACCTGTAAAGAAATTGCTCAAAAGGCATCGCCCGGAGTAAGAAATGCACATAGCACCGTGGACAAAGGCTTCCAGTTCTAGAGTATCGGGTATATTTCGCTTTATTTCAAATATTTCATTTAAAGATAGTTCTCTAGCCAATATAATGCGCTTTACGCCTTGATCATGCCAAAATTTAGCACTATACCAATTGGTGTTGTTAGCTTGGGTGCTCATATGAATTGGTATATTGGGCATTACTTCTTTGGCCAATGAAAGGATCCCCGGATCTGAAAGTATAACTGCATCCACCTCTATCTTGGATAGAAACTCCATATACTCCTTCATACCGATAAAATCATCATTATGAGCAAAGATATTCATGGTTATATAGACTTTCTTACCAATGGAATGCGCATAGGCAA
>JAWLDD010000360.1:0-2988 GCA_041686815.1 Candidatus Atribacteria bacterium
AGAAGTGATTAAAACATCCTTAGCTGTTGGTGACCGTCATCATCTGAATTATTTAAAGGTTTATCTTCAAATCTCGTAATTGTGAATTCGTTATTAGTGTTAGATTTCAGAATTTTTTCGATGTGCTTTATATTTGCATTTCTATCCAACCAAGGGTCTAAGTCCTTATCCTTAATTATAACGGGCATTCGAGAATGTATATTCTTAATATCTTCTTGGGCTTCAGTAGTAATGATAACGAAAGACATCTGCTGAGTCGATTCCTTTTCATCTATAGTGACCTTGAAGATACCCCCAAAGGAAATAAGACTTTGATCATTAAGACCTATACCATGCTTAACCTTCTTGTTTTTCCCCTCCTCCTTCCATTCATAGTAAAGATTAGCAGGGATTATGCATCTGGTTGTGTAAAAGGAGTTTTTAAACATAGGCTTTGTCATGATAGTTTCAGATCTAGCATTTATAACAATGCCCTTTTTAAAACCAAAGGGAAATCCCCAGCTAGCGTGGGCAAGGGTTCTTTGTTCACTATCAAATACGATAGGAGCATTGGTAGAGGGATAGATATCACCGGCTTTATATTCTGTTACCTTTCTATGCATGATATTATATGTCTTAATTATCTCCCTTATTTCAGTATCCAGCAAATATCTTCCACACATAACAAAGCCCCTTTCTTCATTTATTTATCTTGACAAAACCACTCTATAACATCCAAATATCTGAGCAGGATAACTTTCAGCAATTGCTCCATCATAGAATATTTGGATCTTATCCCCAACTTCAATATCTTCGATGGTTATCTCCTCACCTTCGGAATTCACCAATACTGCATCTCCCAGTGATACAGATATCTTATCTGCAGATGATAATTCAGACGAACCTTCCTCTGGTTCTACCATTAGTGAGTTCTCGTCTTTACCGAGAACAGTAGCTGTAAAGGAAGTACCATCTTTATCTTTGGAATTGCCACAACCTGTAAGAATTCCTAGTACTAATAATGCACATACAATAAATATAACACATTTTTTCATCATCTAAACCCTCCTTGCATTATTAGACGCAGGATAAGGGTATTTGTTTCATCATTTTAATTGTCTTTACTCCCTGTCCTTTAAGATACAAAAGATAGATTGTTTCGTGGGAAGAATGGAGATTAGCTTCCATTAGCAATACCATTTTCCATGTAAATTTCTTATTTCCTGAGAACAATCCATCTTTGGTAACAGTTTTAGCTATATACATTCTTCTCTTGGGATTTATTCTGTCTTTTTCATCAAAGCCCCTAGGTACCACTAAGGGTTTAATTTCTAATACCCCTGTTCTTGCATATTCCAAAAAATCTGCTGAATAAATAGGCGTGATTGATTCTTTTATAATATCCATTCCCTTATAATTTAACGCTCTTTCGAACTCTTTCGATAATTGTATAGTGCTATTGCTTAAGTATGTAGAAATAAAACATCTGTCCGTCCGATATGCATACTTTCTTTATCATTATACTAAAAAGAATTGCTTATGAGAATAAAAAATCCACAATATTTTCTTTCAATATTGTGGATATGAATGGCACCCCCAAGGGGACTCGAACCCCTGTTGCCGCCGTGAGAGGGCGGAGTCTTAACCGCTTGACCATGGGGGCAAATATGGCTGCGGAACTAGGATTCGAACCTAGACACTATGAGTCAGAGTCATATGTGCTACCGTTACACCATTCCGCAATATAAATTTTGTCAACGGGTTATATTATACCATATAAGCATTAATTGTCAATAGTAATTTTCACTTCTAAATTATGAATATCTAGAGAAGTCAAACATATGTGACACGACCTCTGAAAAATTTTCTCTAAATAATGCTGTGGGTTTTCCAAATTGCTAATGAGGATTTTGTCAAGGAGGAAAGCGATAGCGATCCTTGACTAAATATTCAGTAGCAATATTATCTTAAGCAGCATTTTTAGAGAAATACTCCTCAACTATTTCGTTTGGAGTCTTAAAGTTAAGAACTTTTCTTGCTATATTGTTGTATCTAGTTCTATACCTTTTAAATGCTTTTAGCATTTGACTGTAACTTGAAAATCGTCTCTTACTATAAAACAACTCATTGTCTATCCTATGACTACGCTCTACTATACCGTTCTGCCAGGGTGAATAAGGCCGGGTTCGTTTATGTTCTATACCCATTTCTTCTAGATACTTTTCAAATCTTGATTTCTTGCTGGTTTTATCAGCATCATTTACAAACTCTAAACCATTGTCCGTTTGAACTAATTTAATTTTAAAACCCAGCTTCTCCTCTAATCGTTTTAAAAATTCAGATGTGGTATAAGTACTATTTTCCTCTACTATATCCAAATATCTTTTCCGTGAATATTCATCTATGGCTGTTATCTGGTAGTACCTGCTATGTTTACTTGCAAAGCCGATACATTCATTAGGTACATACTTTACATCTATTTGCACTCGTTCTCCTGGATAGCTAGCTGTCTTTTTACGATAGGTCGATTTAGGATAACTACCACGTTTCTTTGTTGCATTTAGCTTCATATTTCTTATCTGTCTACACATAGAGTCGTATGTCCTTGTATATCCCACATCCCTTAACTTGCGGTAAACCTGGGCGTATCCTTCATGACCATGATAGCGATACTTTTGTCTAATTAAGTCTAGTTCCTCTTGCGTATGATGGTTTGGATGAGAATTAGGTCTCCTACTCTTATTGGCTAGAGATTGTACTGTACCATCGTATTTCTTCCTCCATCGTTGAACTTGCTGACGACTAGTATGATATCTTCTAGCTGCTTTTGCGTTGTTATTATGTTTTATAGCATACTTAACTACCCTTTGACGAAATCTCATCTCTTCTGTTATAATTGGTTTCATAAGAAAGGTCACTCCGATATTTTTTTGTTTTAGCGAATAACATTATATCAGAGGCCTTTCTTTTTTCATACTTTCTTGTCACAAATGTATTATCTCATATCAA
>JAWLDD010000361.1:0-2981 GCA_041686815.1 Candidatus Atribacteria bacterium
CAAAGGCATTGATGGCCTTATTACCAACTTCCATCTCCCAAAATCAACGCTTATAATGTTGGTTGGCGCTTTGATAGGCAAAGAAGAAGTGCTGGATGTGTATAGGAAAGCAGTAGAAAAACAGTATAGATTTTTTAGCTTTGGCGATGCAATGTTAATTCTCTGATACATGATTTTATACTTTTCGTGGAGGTGACCGGAAATTTTTAAATTTGAATTGATAAAAACTTGTTCTAGGACCGGGGCACGCCTTGGTAAACTGCATACTCCCCACGGAACTATCGAAACTCCTGTCTTTATGCCAGTGGGAACTCAGGCTACCGTTAAAGCTGTGGCCCCTAAGACTTTAGAGGAATTGGAAGCGGAGATTATACTATCAAATACATATCATCTCTATCTGAGGCCTGGTCATGAACTGATAAATGAAGCTGGTGGTCTTCATAAATTCATGAATTGGAATCGTCCTATATTGACTGACAGCGGAGGATTTCAAGTGTTTAGCTTAGCAGATTTAAGAAAGATAACCGAAGAAGGAGTAGAATTTCAATCACACTTAGACGGTTCTTATCATTTCTTCAGTCCTGAGAGAGTTATGGAGATAGAGAATAATCTAGGTGCTGATATAATTATGGCTTTTGATATTTGCTCACCCTATCCATGTGACTATGAGGATGCCAAAAAGGATCTGGAGACAACACTAAAATGGGCCAAGCGATGCAAAACAGCCCATCAGCGAGACGATCAAGCTCTTTTTGGTATTATCCAAGGTGGTATGTACAAGGATCTACGCCTTAGAAGTGCGGAAGAGATGATGGCAATGGATTTTCCTGGTTATGGAATAGGAGGATTGAGTGTAGGTGAGCCCAAGGATTTAATGTATGAAGTGCTAGATGTATTGAATCCAGTTATGCCCAAGACAAAACCTCGTTATCTAATGGGGGTAGGATCACCGGATTGTCTGGTAGAAGGAGTGCTAAGGGGAGTAGATATGTTTGATTGTGTACTGCCCACCCGAATAGCACGAAATGGTACAGCCATGACTAGCCAAGGCAAAGTAGTGGTAAGAAATGCTGTCTACCAGAGGGATTTTACTGCCTTGGATCCAAAATGTGATTGTTATACATGCCAAAATTTTACTAAAGCTTACCTCCGTCATCTTATCAAGGCAGAGGAGATATTGTCTTCGGTGTTGATTACAATTCATAACATTAGGTTTTTGATCAATCTTATGAAGAGGATCCGCGAAGCTATATGGGAAGACAGATTACCTGAGTTTAAACAGGAATTCTTTGATGAATATGGATATCATTAATATATGAATTTATATTTAAGCTTTGCCATATTAAGGCTGATAATGTATAATGATTAATTGAAATAACTACATATCTTGAGGTAATATGGTAACAGAATACCGAAAGAAGGATGAAAAGGAGGAATTTAGATGTTGTTAACTGCTGGTGCAGCATTACCGGAAGCAGGTGGCGTTGCGGCTATAATAAGCAGCTTGCTGCCGTTTATACTAATGATAGTTGTTTTCTATTTTTTAGTAATACGACCACAAAGAAAGCGGGATAAAGAAAACAGAGAGATGCTTGCTTCGCTGGCTGTAGGGGATAACATTACCACAATTGGCGGAATTTGCGGTAAGATTGTCTCTATACGTGAAGATGTTATAGTTGTGGAAGTAGGTGTCGATAAGGTAAAATTGGTTTTTGAACGCTGGGCTGTCAGAAACGTGGACAAGATTACTGCTGATTAAACCAACAGAAACAGACTAAAGAGATTGCCTGCCCTTATAAGGGTGGGCTTTTTCATAGCATAAATGCCCATCCTGAACTAATCCCATAACCAGGAATATATGGCTAAAATATTGCATATTTTAGAATGGGAGTCACTATGTACTGTAGCATTCAAGTGCAATATCTTTTAGGTAAAATAAATAGAGGGGATGGGTATAATGAGAAAAATTCGAAAGTCATCCGGCAAACAACAACCCGAATCCATAACTCAGGATATAATAGCCATACTGAAGAGCACGCTAATAGCTATTATTATATCGCTAATATGTTTTACCCTTTTTGCGGTTATAATCAAAGTAGCTGATATGCGGGAGACTGTAATTCCACCTGTTGTCCAGGTAGTTCGTACTCTCAGTGCAGCCTTAGGTGGACTGCTAGCAGCAAGGGCAAGTAGAAAGATGGGATGGCTAAGGGGAGGAATAACAGGGGTTTTATATATCCTATGTGCCCTATTAGTAAGCTCCTTATTTGGAGGCACAGTCTTTATGGGATCTTTGATCTTTTCCGACATCCTACTAGGATTGGTGTCCGGTGCAGTAGGGGGCATAATCGGTGTAAACCTGTAGCTGATTATCAAGCTTAAAACAGGTAATACATATGAGAGAAGACAGTTTAAAATGGATATTAGCTATATACCCCTTTATAGCAGTGGCAGAGCTACTGCTATTTCTATTGACGTAACTTCGACAATGTAATATAATTGTTGAAGTGGTATTATTGAAGCGAGCTGTTTTATTTTCACAGCTTATTGGAAAGTAAGCTGGCAGCTATGAATAATTTACTGAGAGCTTCCTGAAGGAAGCTTTTAGTTTTCATCTTGGAAGATTTGGTGAAATTTATGGCAATACTTGAATCCATTATACCTTCGACAAATAATATAGATATAGTGACCGATTATTTTCAAAATGCAATGGGAATATCCAGGGTTACCTCTAGGATACTTATTAATCGAGGAATACATGATCTGGATGCAGCTAGGGCATTTTTAAATCCCTCTGTAGATAAGCTCTTTGATCCATATAAGCTTTTGGATATGGATAAAGCAGTCATGAGGATAAAGAAAGCAAAAGATCTCAATGAGCCCATTACCATCTATGGGGATTATGATGTAGATGGTATGACCAGTTGTGCTGTTTTATATAGCTTTTTTAAGGATACTGGATATAATGTGGATGTTTATAT
>JAWLDD010000362.1:0-846 GCA_041686815.1 Candidatus Atribacteria bacterium
GAATGGCGATAGTGGGCTATGGTGTTATAGAGGTCATTAACAATACCTTGAAAGCAGTTGACTATGGAACTATCACCACATCCTCTAAGATGGATACACCCAAAAGGCTGGTTGCGATATATGATGGGATTCAACAGCTAATTGACGGTTATAAACCCGATGAGGTGGCTATAGAGGAATTATTCTTTAATAAGAATGTGAGAACTGCACTTTCCGTTGGACATGCCAGAGGGGTAGCTGTGCTGGCTGCTGCAAAGACTGGATTGGATCTTTATGAATATACGCCCCTTCAAGTAAAGCAAGCCGTCGTTGGTTATGGAAGGGCAGAAAAAGCACAGGTACAGCAGATGGTAAAGATGCTATTAAACCTAAAGGAAGTACCAAAACCTGACGATGCAGCAGATGCTTTGGCAGTAGCTATTTGTCATATACATTGTGCTGGTATGGGCAGAAAGTTTGGAGAAAGATCATTCTATTGATGATTCATGAAAGGAGTACCCTATGTATTCATATATAAAAGGAAGTTTGGAAGAGGTTCATCCCCAAAGGGTAGTAGTGGAGGCAGGAGGAATAGGATACGAGATAAAGGTTGCTCAGTCCTTGGTGTCTAGACTCCCAGAGAAGGGAAATATGGTTAAGCTGCATACATATTTTAACGTACGAGAAGATGCTCAAGAGCTATATGGCTTTCTTGATAGGGAAGAGAAGACTATATTCGAAAAACTCATAACGGTCTCAGGTATAGGCCCCAAAGTAGCTATGGCCATACTTTCATCCTTGTCTCCTACTCAGATAGCCTTGGCTATTGTTACAAATGATATAAAAACCCTTTGCACAGCCCCAGGG
>JAWLDD010000362.1:856-2978 GCA_041686815.1 Candidatus Atribacteria bacterium
GCTAAAGGAAAAAATCGATCAGGAGGCTTTAGTTGGACAAGCAGATAGTGGATTTGATTTGAATATAGTAGACCAAAATAATGAGGTTATTGAAGCATTAGTTGCATTGGGATACCAGCCCCAAGAGGCCAAGAAAGCTTTAAATTCTATAGAAGATAAGGATCAGGATGTTTCTACATTGATTCGATTGTGTCTTAAAATGATGGACAGGGGCTAGAATATAAAAGAGAGGGAGATGAATCTTTTTATGCATGATGAAGAGCGTATTATTACCTCCACCATGATGGAAGGTGATAGAGATATTGAGTATAGCTTAAGACCCAGGACAATGGATGAATATATAGGGCAAGAAAAGCTGAAGGAAAAACTCAATATTTTCATTGAAGCTACAAAACAGCGCTCTGAGGCTCTAGACCATGTGCTTTTATATGGTCCCCCTGGATTGGGCAAAACTACTTTGGCCAGTATCATAGCCAACGAATTAGGCGTCGGTCTTAGAGTTACCTCTGGACCTACCATAGAGAAGCCCGGAGACTTAGCAGCCATACTAACCAATCTAGGTGAGATGGATGTTTTGTTTATAGATGAAATCCACCGCCTAAATAGAACCGTAGAGGAAATACTATATCCTGCCATGGAGGATTTCGCTTTGGATATAATAATAGGAAAAGGACCCAGTGCCCGATCCATAAGGCTTGACCTGCCTAAGTTTACTCTAATAGGTGCAACCACACGTGCTGGGATGCTTACCTCTCCTCTAAGGGATAGGTTTGGAATTATAAACAGAATGGAATTATATAATAAAAAGGAGCTCAAGGAAATTGTTACTAGGTCGGCTGGAATACTGGGAATAGAGATCCATGAAGATGGTGCAGAGGAGATAGCCAAGCGTTCCAGAGGGACCCCAAGGATCGCAAACCGATTGTTAAAACGGGTTAGAGACTATGCACAGATTAAAGCTGATGGTATAATCACCTTTGATGTAGCCTGCGAGGCATTGGATCTATTTGAAGTGGACTCCATTGGATTAGATGAGGTAGATCGCAAAATTTTGCTTACTATGATAGAAAAGTTTGCTGGTGGACCCGTGGGTATCGACACTCTAGCTGCTTCTACCGGAGAAGAAACTGTCACTATCGAGGATGTGTATGAGCCCTATCTGTTGCAGTTGGGATTTATTGCTAGAACTCCGAGAGGTAGAGTAGTCACTCCACTGGCATATAAACACATGGATATACCTTACGAGGAGCAGACCACGCTGATATGAAGATTATATATTTTACATAGAAAAGGAGCAGAAACTTGAGGGTATCAGACTTTGATTATTATCTTCCTGAGCAACTGATTGCACAGCATCCATTACCTATAAGGGATCAATCCAGAATGCTGGTATATCATAGACAGAGCAAGATAATAGAACATAGAATATTTTCCGATATACATGAGTATCTAAATCCAGGAGATTGCTTGGTAATCAATGATACGAGGGTAATTCCTGCCAGATTATATGGCCAGCGGGAAGATACAGGGGGCAAAGTAGAGCTCTTACTGTTAGAGAGGAAAAGCCAAAACCGATGGGTGACCTTGGTTAAGCCGGGTAAAAGGGTAAAGATTGGTTCTAGACTTTCCTTTGGCGAAGGTAAATTAAAGGCAGAGGTTATAGATATCTTGGAAGACGGTTCTCGTATAATTGATTTCGAGTATGAGGGCATATTTGAGGAGATGCTGGATGAGATAGGAGTTATGCCCCTTCCCCCTTATATCCATGAAGAGCTGAAAGAGAAGGAAAGGTATCAAACTGTCTACAATAAATATACCGGATCATCTGCTGCTCCCACTGCAGGGTTGCATTTTACCAAGGAACTACTACAGTATATAGAGAAAAAAGGGGTATATGTAGCCAGAGTTACCCTACATGTAGGCCTTGGTACATTTAGGCCAGTTAAGGTTAACAATGTGGAAGAGCATAAGATGCATTTTGAGACCTATTCCGTATCACAAGAGGCAGCCAATATCATCAACCTATGTCGCCAAAATGGCGGTAAAATAATTGCTGTTGGCACTACTTCTACCCGTACTTTAGAATCTGTTGCTGATGAAAATGGAATAATACATCCAGGAG
>JAWLDD010000363.1:0-2966 GCA_041686815.1 Candidatus Atribacteria bacterium
ATAAAAAATTATCAAATATAATACAAATCAAGCATCATAATATAAAATACCGCCAAAAATTACTTTTAGGCGGCATCTTTTGTCAGATAGTATATTTTACTTATAATCACTCTATCCTTTGGGATTAGAAAACCATTAATTTGAGTCAACCTTTTATATTATGTTAAATATATTTATTTTGGAGGTTTTGAATGAAAAAACTATCACATAATCAATTCATATCCCGTTTGATTACTGAAAACATCCTTCACACGGCAAAATACTTCCTCTTCCCACTCTCCGGACGGAACCACCTTGACTGTTTTATCCATCTGCAAAAAACTAGGATTTTTCTTAAGATACAATCCCTCTCCCTCCAGCAAGCGCCTAGCTAATTTGAGTACTTCATTTTGGTTAGGGTTCGGGTTTATGCGGATATTCCACCATGTCTTCTTCTCCAGCTCCTCAATTAAGTGTTGCCATTGTATCCCTATCTCAGGAGTAATAAAGGAAAGTTCTATAAAGGACCCTTGGCTATCTCGTTTTAGCCCTTTTTTATATAGACGTACAGGGGTATCCTCAAAGGCCTCATCAATTAATTGGAAAGCTCTATTCTGCTCCATCTGCCCCTGAGCAGCTGATACTGGAGCCATAAACTTATCATCTCGTTGGTCTTCGAAGATAAGGTTAAGGCCAGTTTTTGCTTTAAAGGTGCTACTTATATCACTTGTATCTATATCTTCTTTGAGGGTAGTCTTAAATACCCCTTCCACCCTATAGTAGGAAAGCTTTCCCGACCACTCTACACCAGAAGGCAATAAATTATATAACAGATCTTCAGCTGCTTCTAGGTTGCATTCCTGATTAATCTCTACCTTCCAGCCAGTAGCTGCCTCAAATTCCGTAAACTTGTCTTTATACTCCCTCCCAGCTACTATGGGAAACTTGAAATTTAGAAGGACTATCTTTTCTTCAAACCTAGCTCCCTTCTTATACAGCCCCGACTCAGGTGGAAAGTATTTATCAACCAGCCCCAGCATTTCATTGACTTCCATAGGCCCTTCTAATTCTTTGAGCTGCTCCTTTATCTTGTCCTGGGATGCAAGCCTGAACAAAAAGGGACGACGATAATCCTGTTCAAAATACAGGCACTGACTGAGCATTTCCATCATGGCTCTGGTAATCTCTTCAGAATAAGTTTTGCCTGTCCAAATCCTTATTAACTCCTCAGTGCTATAGGGAGCTTTCTCTCCATTGTTCTTTAGAATATGCTCCCATAAAATCTTTACATCGTCCTCCTGTGGTAATTCACTTTTTCCCAATGTGGGTATAGAAGAATACTGCCATTGCTTGCGTGGATTGGCAATATTAAGTTTAAAGCTCTCCCCATTTGCAGCAATATAGACCCTGCCTCTCACATCTTTTTGCATGTGACTGCCCAACTCCGCCATGGCTTGTCCTTCACCATGCACCAAAAAGATTTCCCTAGGAGCAATACTATGTACTAAACCAATGATTTCTCCTCTATCAGCATGGGCAGATAGATTATATTTTCCTAGCTCGCACTTTATGGGAAGTTTACGCTCCCCCAGACTCATAGCAGGCTCTTCTAAAGAATCATCTAGTAATTCAAGGAGCTGTCTTCCTGGAGATTCTTCGTCTTGATATCCGGTAATAGCGATAAAATTTTTGCTATCCGCAATGATTTTTTCTGCATACCATTGGCTAGGCCCACCAGTTAGCATCCCTGAGCTGGAAATAATACAGCAGGGATCGTTAGATGACATGAGCTCTTCTCTCATCTCTCTATCCTTTACTGGTTGAATCCAATCATCAAAGAATATCTCCCCATCCTTCCACACCCTTTTGGCCAAGGATGGTTTAAGGTAATTAGGGTTTAGACGGTACATTCTACAAATCTCACGCACCATCCCATCCACATAGATCTTAAATTTTGGGAGTATTCCTCGATTCATGGCTCTTTTGAGGAGCAATATTACTTCTTGAGCGCGCCCTAGTGCAAAAGCCGGTATTAGTATTTTACCTTGTCTATCAATGACCTTGCGGACAGTATCTACCAATCGTTCCTCCTCCAATTCTCGATTGGCATGGAGTTTATCTCCGTAGGTAGATTCCAGTATCGCTGCATCTGGTCTCAATGTAGGAATAGCAGCGCTACCTACCGTATGCTGATTGGACATAGAGAAATCGCCTGAATAGAATAAACTGCCTTCTTTTCCTTGCACGTAGATAGATGAAGCCCCTACAATATGACCTGCATGATAGAAGGTAACCTTTATCTCCGAATCCTTGAAAATCTCCACAGGATATTCAGGTGAGAAACACCTAATTCTATTTAGCATATTCACCACATGAGCCTCTGCATAGATGGGAATTTCACCTTCATTTTGCCCCATAATCTTTAGGCTGTCGTACAGAAGAACCCGTACCAAATCCTTTGTAGCATGGGTCATGTATATGGCAGCATTTGGATACTCTCTGCTTATGATTGGGAGAGAACCAGTATGATCTAGATGGGCATGGCTGATTAATATAGCATCCAATCCACCTTTTTCTTGGACAATTCTAAAATCAGGCAGTTCATCCTTACCCCCTCCCATCCTAATTCCACAATCAAGAAGAACGTTTTTGCCATCAATATTCAAAAGATAACAGCTAGCCCCTACTTCTCCAGCACCACCGCAAAAAGTGAGTTCCATTTGCTTCACATCCCTAAAAAGTAGTTAGTAGTCATATATATTAAAGCTAACAAGCATATATAAGCCATTATAACATATGAAATTAGATTTTTGTCCTATTTTGTTAGTCGGCTAAACAAGTCGTTGATTATTCTATCCCTATTTACATTAAACACATATTTTATCATATGTCTATCCTTTGAAAAAGCTATCTTATGGTCGTAGGTAGGAATCGGGCTGTATTCATACCTTTCCTCCATAAAATCATCATCTAAAAAACAGGCAATT
>JAWLDD010000364.1:0-2962 GCA_041686815.1 Candidatus Atribacteria bacterium
CTCTGTAGGAAGTCCAAATGCATCCCATCCCATTGGATATAGTACATTATACCCTTCAAGTCTTCTTTTTCTCGATACAACATCAAGTGCTGTATATGGACGTGGATGTCCTACGTGTAATCCTTGGCCTGATGGGTAAGGAAACTCGATTAAGGCATAAAACTTTTCCTTATCTTTATCATTCGAAGCATGAAAAGCTCCTTTTTCTTCCCAAATATTTTGCCATTTACCTTCAATATCTTTTGGATTATATTGCTTCATTTTTTCAGCTCCTTTTATTTTATATACAAATAGACCCTTCATCTCTAAAATATAGAGGCGAAGGGTCGCGGTACCACTCTACTTAATTATTAAAATACTGTAGGCATAACAAAGTAAATATACCTTTAGTATAAATAATCATCTTAAAAATCTTTAACGGGAATTAACCGATTAGGACTACTATTACTTCACCCTAATAGCTCTGGGACGAGTTCAGCTACTATCATTGTTATCTTCCACCAACCGATAACTCTCTAAAAATGATACAATAACCTACTACTTCCCTTCATTGCAAACTATTTTGAATATTATTAAGTTGTATTGTATTTTACTAAATTATTCACAAAAAAGCAAGGGGTTTATACTTATAAAAAAAATATTCTTTAATTAAGCCTGTCCAGGAAGTATTTGTCTATCTCCCTTTCCACTCCATATCCATACTAGGGCAAATCCAGTAACAAATAACATTCCAATCCCTAGAGTTGCAGTAGAAGGCAACATACCTCTTGCAGACCCCAATATTAAACCAGCAAAAAAGTAAGATATTAAGGCTTTATATTTATCATAAAGCTTAGATAATATATTTAGTAATAATGCTATTCCAGCAAGAGCGCCTACTCCAAACACTAACAAATTAACAATTTCTAGCTCTTTAATAGAGAATAATACGGTATCATATATGCCCATCAAAATTAAAACAGAGCTTCCAGGTACCCCAGGAATAATCATTGCAGCACTTGAAAATGCTCCACCTATTAAAACTAGCCACAGGTTTACATCCTCTGTTTCTACAGAAAGTCCTAAAGGCTCACCAACCATTATTGCTCCTGCAATTGCTCCAGCTATTAGCATTCCTAAAAAATTCCCCTTCATTTTAGGAGTACCTTTTAATACAGATTTAATAGACGCTAATAAGCATCCTAGTAAAAAGGCCACAGTAGCATTTCTATAATTTTCAAAAACAATACCAAAAATAGACCCACCTAAAAATATTCCTAATACAATTCCTATAGCTAAGGGTATGTATGGCTTTAATCTTAGCTTTAAGATATCCTTTACCATATCTTCGTATAATCCGAAAATAAGAAAAACAGTTCCACCACTCATACCAGGCAGTACCATTACAAATCCTAGAATAATTCCCTTTATGAATAAGTTCACATTATAGCCTCCTAAATATACGCATATATATTTAATATACCTTATATTATAAATACAATGCAAGAAACATAAAAGGTGTTACTTCAAATTAAATAAAATGGACCCTATGAGGTAGACAGTTAATAAAAAAGGTATGCCGCCTAAAATTTAACTGACTCTACTTTGTAGGGTCTTTTTGTTATACTTAAATTATCAAGTTAGGAGAGTGCTGCTATGGGAAGAAACCACTTTACAGAAGAACAACAGCTTAAGCTTAGGGAAAATCCTTACATTCAAAAGGTAAGCAACACAACTATTACTTACACAAAAGAATTTAGAGAAAGATTTGAAGAAGAATATCGTGCAGGAAAGCTTCCGTCACGGATTTTAATCGATATGGGAATTGATCCTCGAGTCCTTGGCACAAAACGAAAGAGCAGTCTTGTAGAGCGGATGAAGTTATATGAATCAAGACCCGAGGGGTGCGAAGACACTAGAAAAAATAGTTCTGGGCGCCCGTCGACAAAGAAACTCACAGATGCCGAAAAGATTAAACGTTTAGAGCAGAAATTTGAGTACCTTAAGCAAGAAAATGAGTTTATAAAAAAAAACATTCAGATGGATCGAGAAGCAAACTGGGAATACAAACGAAAGCACAACTCAAATTCAAATTCATCAAAGAAATAACCGAACGGAAAAAAAATTTGCTTAATATTAGTTGGCTTTGTAAAACAGCTGGAGTATCGCGCTCTGGCTATTACCAATGGTTAAATACAATTGATACCAGGACCTTAAAGGATGAACAAGACAAAAGGGATTTTGAAGTGATTCTCAGGGCTTACAATTTTCGTGGTTATGATAAAGGATCACGGGGAATCCATATGCGACTTCTAAACCAAGGAATTAGAATGAACCGCAAGAAAATACAGCGTCTTATGAATAAGTATGGCCTTAAGTGTCCAATACGAAAATCGAATCCTTATCGGCAGATGGCAAAGGCTATGAAAACGGACAATGTTTCTGACAATCTAGTAAACAGAGAGTTTCAAAAACACGGTCCAGGAAAGATATTGCTAACTGATATTACATATCTGTTTTACAATCATGGTAACAAAGCATATCTTTCTGTTATCAAGGATGCCTGTACCAAACAAGTAATGGCATATACCGTTAGTCAATCCCTAGCTGTAGACTTTGTACTTGAAACAGTGAATATACTTATACGAAATCATAGCATTTCACTAAGCAGCGAGACCATCTTGCATTCGGATCAGGGGTGCCATTATACAAGTATATCTTTTCGTCAACTTTTAAAAGACAATGAACTACGCCAGTCTATGTCCCGTCGAGGAAACTGCTGGGATAATGCACCTCAAGAATCATTTTTCGGTCATATGAAGGACGAAATTCATTTAGAACAATGTAACAGCTTTTCAGATTTAAAGGCTAAGATTGATGATTATATGGACTATTACAACAATGACCGTTATCAATGGAATCTAGCCAAATTAGCACCAAATCAATATGCCAATTACTTAAAGACCGGTAAATATCCCATACC
>JAWLDD010000365.1:0-2956 GCA_041686815.1 Candidatus Atribacteria bacterium
GAGATAGAAATGATCGAAGCAAGATTAGAACCAGGTGCTAGTACTTTAGATAAACCGCTATCTCATAATGGGGAAGAAGTGAGTATTGTTATCCAGGGAAAAATGGAAATTACCATCGGTAGTGAAAGTTATCAATTAAATGAGGGCGACAGTATTTATTATAATGCCAGCCTACCCCATAAGATTACCAATGTGGGTCAGAAAGATCTTGTATTTATTTCTGCAATTACTCCACCGAATTTTTAATAACTTATAAATAATGGAGGTAGTAAACAATGAGAGATTTTTCGAAAGTTTTGGAACAGGCTGAAAAATACCGGCCTGATATTTCTAAATTTTTAAGAGATATGATTGCTCTCCCTAGTGAGAGTTGTGAGGAGAAAGATGTCATTTTAAGGATTAAAGAAGAAATGGAGAAAGTCGGTTTTGATAAAGTTGAAATTGATGAGATGGGAAATGTCTTGGGATATATTGGGCATGGTGACCATTTAATAGCGATGGATGCCCATATAGATACTGTAGGTGTAGGTGATAAAAGTCTTTGGGATTATGATCCTTATGAAGGTTATGAGGACGACGAGATTATAATCGGAAGAGGTGCCAGTGACCAGGAAGGTGGAATGGCTTCTATGGTCTATGCTGGTAAGATAATAAAGGATCTTGGTTTAGAAGATGATTATACCTTGTTAATAACAGGAACTGTCCAGGAAGAGGATTGTGATGGGCTCTGTTGGCATTACATGATAGAGGAAGAGGAAATAAGGCCTGAATTTGTTGTGATTACAGAACCGTCTTCCTGTAATATTTATAGAGGCCATAGAGGGAGAATGGAAATTAAGGTTACGACTCATGGAGTAAGCTGTCATGGTTCTGCGCCCGAGCGCGGAGAAAATGCGATTTACAAAATGGCCCCCATCATTAATGAACTGAAAGCCCTTAATGAAAACCTAAAATATGATGAGTTTTTAGGAAAAGGGACCTTAGCAGTATCTGAAATATTTTTTAGCTCACCTTCAAGATGTGCAGTTGCTGACGGTTGTTCGATTTCTATAGACAGAAGATTAACTGCTGGAGAAACCTGGGGATTTGCCTTACAGCAAATTAGAAATTTACCTGCGGTTAAAGAAGCAGAGGCAGAAGTTGAAATGTATGAATATGAAAGACCTTCTTATACGGGATTAACTTATCCTATTGAATCATATTATCCAACCTGGGTTATTGAAGAAGATCACCCACTCTGTAATTCGGCAGTAGATTCATATCAGAATCTTTTCGAAGAAGAACCGCTTGTCGATAAATGGACATTTTCAACAAATGGAGTTTCAATAATGGGTAGACATGGAATTCCCTGTATAGGATTTGGACCGGGGCATGAGGATCAGGCACATGCGCCTAATGAAAGAACCTGGAAAGATGAATTGGTAGAAGCTGCAGCTTTTTATGCAGCAGTTCCAACTACTTATGTAAAAAAATATATGAATAAGATGCCAGAAAAGACCGAAAATATTGTTGAATAATATAAGGGGGAAGAAAAAGATGAAAACTATTTTTAGAGGGAAACACTTTATTACATTACAAGATTGGGCAAAGGAAGAACTAGATACTTTATTAGAGGTTTCTTTTGAGTTGAAGAGAAAATTTGCTATGGGAATTGATACCCCATATTTGAATAATAAGACGGGTATGTTAATGTTCTTTGAACAGTCAACCAGAACTAGAAATTCAATGGAATCAGGGCTAGCACAATTAGGTGGCCATGCCAATTTTTTGGATACTTCTACAATGCAAGTATCTCATGGTGAAGTAGCTAAAGATACAGCGATTATTCTTTCTAGATATGGTCATATGTTGGCCTGCCGTAATTGTGAATGGGAAATCGGGAATCAATATTTAACTAGTCTAGCCCAATATTCTACAGTACCAGTTTTAAGTCTGCAGGATGACCTTTATCATCCAATGCAGGGGGTTGCAGATCTAATGACCATAATGGAAAAAAGAGAAAAACCCAGAAAGTTGAAAGTTTCAATTATATGGGCTTATGCAACAAGTCATAAAAAGCCTATTTCAGTGCCAGTAACTCAATCTCTGCTATTCCCAAGATTTGGGATGGATGTAACTCTAGCATATCCAGCAGGATATGACCTACCTGATTGGGTAATTGAACAGGCCAGAGAAAATGCTGAGAAACACGGTGGGTCCTTTAAGATAACACATGATATGGAAGTAGCTTATACTGATGCAGATGTAGTTATTCCTAAAAACTGGGGCAGCTGGGTTACAGACCAAAGTGAAGAAGTTATCGATGAAAAGCTAGAATCATATAAAGACTGGAAGTGTACTGAAGAGATGCTGGAAATGGCTACTGATGATGTTATGTATATGCATGCTCTACCTGCTGATAGAGGTAATGAGGTAGAGGATTCTGTAATTGACGGTCCCCATTCTATAGTTTATGATGAAGCAGAAAATAGATTGCATACTGCTAAAGCAGTTATGGCATTAACTATGGGGGGCAAATAATAAGTTAGACAGAAAAACAAAGAAACAAAGCTGAGTTACAGTGGTTAAAATCATTACTTAGCAATAGCCTTCATTGTGCCTAATTTTAAGTTTTTACCCAATCTATTAGGAATTCAACAAAAAATATGAATTAGAGAAGAGCCCAAGTGGGAGAGATAATCCCTTTAGGCTTTTAACAAAGCTTAGCCATGTTTGCAGGTAAAATTATACCACCTATAATTATCGCAGGAGCAGCTGAATCAGCCTTTTTTGTCAAGAATGTAGTATTAGGGGGAGCAAGATTCGCCTTATTTGGTATGGTCGCTAATTCCGGTATAAAGATTGTAGTTAGGAAGAAAGAGCAAAGAACCCACCCTTTTTTAAATGGGTGATGAATTTGCTCGGTTTTAATCTATCGATACCATATGTAACACCGAAAAAAATTGTTATACTTTAC
>JAWLDD010000366.1:0-2946 GCA_041686815.1 Candidatus Atribacteria bacterium
CAAGTATAGAAATGAATGCTAAATATGCACTAATACATACATTTGCACACCTACTGATTAATCAGTTAAGCTTTGACTGTGGATATGGCAGTTCTTCAATCAGGGAACGTATTTACTGCGATTTAGGTCCTGAAGAGCATAATATGTGTGGAGTACTTTTATATACTGCATCCGGTGACTCTGAAGGTTCAATGGGTGGTCTCGTAAGAATGGGTAAGCCAGGAAACATCGAAGATGTTATAATGGATGCGATAGAGAATGCTAGGTGGTGTTCTGCAGACCCTATATGTATACAAAGTGAGGGGCAGGGGCCAGACTCATGTAACCTTGCAGCTTGCCATAATTGTGCATTATTACCTGAGACCAGCTGTGAAAATGGAAATAGAATATTAGATAGAGCATTGGTAATTGGGAAATCGGATCAAAAGAATATGGGGTATTTTAATTTATAATTATTATATTGGAGATGTGTATTTGTGGATGTTCATTCAAAAGATATTCGCAGTTATAACATGTCTAGAATTAAAAATACAAGGACAAAACCAGAAATGATAGTTCGAAGGTTCTTTCATAAGAATGGGTTAAGATATAGTGTAAATGAAAAAAGCATGCCAGGGCGCCCGGATATTGTTCTAAAGAAGTATAATGCAGTAGTTTTTATTAATGGTTGCTTTTGGCATTTACATGATGATTGTCGATATGCAAAGATACCAAAAACGAATACTGAATGGTGGCTAGAAAAACTAAAGCAGAATAAAGCTAGGGACGAGGCAAATATGCGCAAGTTAAGAGAAATGGGATGGAGAGTTTTTATCATTTGGGAGTGCCAATTAAAAGTTGAGAATGATAAGCTTTTGAGTGATATACTAGATAAGATAAAAGAAACGTAATACAGATACTTATACTGCTAACATTCGTTCAAACAATATAGGCAAAACCCCATGTTACCCAAATCGCTTTTCTATTAGCTATTATTTGAGATTCCGGTTTTAAAACAAGCCTTCTTTGTTATCTTATAGCACAGGACTTTTGTTCAACAAACGTTTTCTATTATTACTCCTATTCAGGAATGTGGAAATCCGACTGTCTGTTTCAAAATGCTGATGAAATCGAAATCAGCGTTTTGACTATTGGTCAAGATTGAGAATAATAAGTATTTATGTTATTCATAGATTATACATATTCAAAGTTAGCAATAAATAGTTTATTATGGACTATTAAATACTTTACTAAAAGACTTTAAAAGACTTTAAAAGTGTTTTAAAGTCTTTTAAAGTCCTCTTCCATTATATAGAATAAAGTTTGCATTTTTGCAATATTACTAAATTTACCAATCCGTTAACTCATTGATTTTACTGCAACAGTGGATTCTTAAAGTCTTTTAAAGTCCCGTTAAGCCATGTGTTAGTAGGGCTATAGGCGATTTTAACATAAAAATACATGTAAAAAATACATGAATAAATGAAAAAGCACACATTTTCTATATATAATAGAAAACGGTGCCATATGAAAGATGGTATGAGGGCTTTTCACCCTGTGGCTGATGTGATAGAACATTTTAAAAGTCCATTAGAGCAATGCGATTATATGTATCGGGATTATATACCAGCCAACATGCAACTTCCCATTACATTTGCTATGCGCAGTTATTATCAGTTTTTGAACGTGAATTAACTATGATGCTTGGTATATATTCAATATCGATTATTTTAGCAATACAATAGGACCTGAATCCAGATACAAGCTCGTATTCACCATTTTCCAATTGAAGAATGATAATAGGTGTTAGAGTAATTTCACCGCTAATGACTCTTGCCAAATCGCCGCTAAGTCTGAGGTGGTTTGCTTCCAGGTGTGACTTGCTGGTTAAGGAAATATCGGAAAGCCTAACATTAACGCAACTATTTGTATCATAATCATTAAAAATATTTGGGAAAAGTGTTAAATCACTAATATTACTGTATTGTTTCTTTAGGCTGCTGCAGCTTATATTGTGATAATGGACTGATATGGGTTCGCTCTGAGGCTCTATTTTATAGTAAAAGATGCTGTTGTCCGGAGTTGATTTTGCCGCAGCTTTGGCATGGTTATGTGCAAGTCTTAGGAAGCGATTTGCAGGCGCTTTTCTAAATCTCAGTTTTTCACCTAACTGATACTGGATATAAGCTATACACTGCAGCTCCTCATCATATTTGCCATAGTTATTGCTTGGAAACTTCTCACCCATGGAACGGCAATTAACTAGCTTGCTGGTTATATCAACTATATAACTTTGATCTGTCCTGATTTCAATCAAATCATACTCAGCAAACAAGTCGCTATTATCAAGAGCTCTGATGCAAGCTATTGTCTCGGCGTGAGTACTTGTTTTTGCTTCACAGGTTCCATACACAATGTAAGGGAAGAGTTTTCTAGTTGTGTCAAATATCACGTTGGACCAACCGCCATGATCGCAGTATGAGCCATCAGTGTAAATCACTGCTTTATTCATTTGCCTACCCCCTAACTTTGTTCAATATCCATTGGGAAGCAGTCATAAAAGGAAATATCATTTGGTTCAATTTCTTCTATGGGATATGATACAACGACTCCATCTGTACAGAGTACAAATATTTGACCTGTATCATCAAGTCCGATAACTTTACCGGCTATAACTGGCATAGATTTACTTGAAGTTTTTATCTGTACGGAGATACCCCTAAAAACAGGTACATAGTCAAATAGCATAAATACCCAATGGTATGCTTTTATATAGAAATGATAGTTATCCCCATATTTTTTATAAAGATAGATTCTGATCAACACACATTCAGTAAGGTAACATATTGGACCTGCTATTAAAGCAAACGACACAGCTTGAAACAGTATTTCAGATAACCTTACCAAGAATAATCACCTCCAATACTTATTATGCTGGTTATGATAGTGTCTAATAGACTCTCCTAA
>JAWLDD010000367.1:0-2910 GCA_041686815.1 Candidatus Atribacteria bacterium
GATAAGGCTGATACCCTTTTGTGAAATAAACTTTTCTATTCTACCCTTATCAGGATGTCTTTCCAGAGTGCCAGTTATTGCCATTTCTTTCGGAGATAGCAGTCCTGTAGCTCCACCTATAAATCCATATTTCATCCCTGGCAAATCTATGTACCCTTGCTCAATTAAAAGCAAGTCAAAACCATTGGCATTAAGCAATTTAGCCATCCCTTTATCAGATGTTATCGCACTTCTATTATCAACTATAGCAAGAGAACATTTTGAGTACCCTTGTTTTGTATTTAACTTTAACATTTCAAATTTATCAGCATATTCCAAAATAACTCTCTCTGAATAATCCAACTTGTGTATAAGAGTGTTTTCAAGAAATGCTGCGTTGTAAGGAATATCATCAGGATATTGAACACTTGGTTCTACGTTGCCTTTTATAACCTTTATCCCAAATTTTGAAAGCTCCAAATTATAATAATCCCATACGGATGGTGCTGCAACCACTGAACCATCACCCAATGGCGTAAGTACCATATCTGGGTGATTTGCAAGGTATGGTTGTAGAATCATGGATGGTATTGTCGGGATAGCCTTGATTCCCAACTCTTCAAGCGAGTTGAAAACATCAAGCGGTGAATCTTTGCTTATTATTGCAACACTAACTCTCTTATCTGGTGCATATGGACTTTTCATTATTCTAATCACCTGTTTCAATATTATTTGCTATAGAAAAAATCCCTCTGAATTAACAGAAGGATCTCATTATGGAGGCGACACCCAGATTTGAACTGGGGGTGAAGGTGTTGCAGACCTCTGCCTTACCACTTGGCTATGCCGCCATATTTCTGGAGCGGAAGACGAGATTCGAACTCGCGACCCTCGCCTTGGCAAGGCGATGCTCTACCACTGAGCTACTCCCGCATGCCATTATTCTATTAAAAACCATTGTGGTGCCCAGAGCCGGAATCGAACCAGCGACACGTGGATTTTCAGTCCACTGCTCTACCGACTGAGCTATCTGGGCTAGTATTCATACCATTCCTGGCCAATGCCACAATAGCTAGTATATATTATTTATCCTTGATTGTCAACAGGATTTTCTGCAGGTCATTCCTTGAAAAATGATATTTTGTATTACAGAAATGACAAACTACTTCACTTTCTCCATCCTCATCAATTATATCCTGGACTTCACTCTCTCCAAGGCTAATCAGGACTTTTTCAACTTTATTAAATGAACAATCACATGTATAACTGACATCTATCTTCTCTGTAGTTTCCATATTGAATTCAGACAACAATTCATTCATGATCTCCTCTGGTGTATATCCCTCATCAATCAAAGTTGAAAGAGGTCTTGCCTTCTTCAATGATGATTCTATCATACTTATCTCTTCATCAGTGATAAAGGGCATAAGCTGTATGATAAACCCTCCAGCTGCTTTACAGGATAAGTCCTTGTCAACCAATACCCCCAAGCCTACAGCTGTTGGGATCTGTTCTGATTCACTGTAAAAGTTTGCAATATCATCACCTATTTCACCTGAAACAAGGCTGGTTTGTCCAACATATGGGTCTCTCATCCCAATATCTCTTATTGATACAAAAGTACCATTTTTCCCTACAATAGCTCCAACATCCAATTTACCATCTTCAGTGGAAGGAGCGTCAGCAGCAGGATTATCCAATAATCCCTTGACCTCTCCTCTGCTGTTTGCAACTGCTGTAAGAGTTCCAACAGGCCCGTCTCCGGAAACCTTTAAAGTCATGAGGTCATCGTCGTTCTTCATTGTTGCACCCATAATTAGTCCTGCAGTTAAAAGCCTGCCGATTGCAGCTGTGGCTGTAGCCGATGTATTGTGTATTTTTCTTGCTTCATCCACTACTCCTGTAGTTCTTGCTACAAAAGCTCTTAATCGTCCTTCTCTGTCCATTCCTCTAATCATATAATCATTCATTAAATCACCTTAACCTTCTATTTCTTTTTTGCAACAAAATTTATTCGTTCACTTTCTTTCTTCACATCTTCAAAAACGAAGGCCTCATACTTTTCTATCTCAACAAACCCAACGTCTCTTAGCAAATTGTTAATTGTCTCAATTGAATAAACTTTCTCCCTGTGTACCTCATCAAACCTTTTATAATTCTCTCCATCATTTGAGTGGAAGAATGTAAGATAGAAATTGCATATATCGGTATCTTCATCAAATTGATTTTCCCAGGTGTAAAAAACTTCATCTCTGTCTTCCAGAAAGATATTATTGCCCAATATCTCTCGCAGTTTATATTCAGAATTTATGTCAAATATTAACAATCCACCATCCTCAAGATGATCATAAGCCCTCCTAAAAGTCTCCTTAAGAGAACTTTCACTTAGGATATAGTTGATACTGTCACAAGCTGCTACAATGGCTTGATATTTTCTATCCATTTTAAACTCCGTCATATCCATATTAAAAAGTCTCAGTTTTTTATTCTTTGATAATTTATTCTGGGCTACTGCCAACATTTCCTCTGATAAGTCAAATCCATCTACCCTATATCCAAGGTCAAGCAATTCTTTAGTAAGACTTCCCGTACCACATGCCATCTCAAGGATTATACCATGGTCGATACCGTTTTTACTTAATATGCGTTGTATATAACCACTCCAGGCAACATAATCAAAGTCATCCATAAGTACATCATACAATGAAGCAAAACTTCCATAACTAGCCATATTTTCCCACGTCCCTTTATAATAGAAAGAAGTATCTGTAATTCAAAAATATAAATAATCCTGCAATTATAATAACTGGAGCCCATAGAAACCTCTCGCTATCATATTCTATTTCTTCTGGTCGATCCACTAGGGCTTCCTCATGAGGTTCATAATCATCTTCGGCTTCAATTTCTCTATTTGATTCCGGTAGATTTTTC
>JAWLDD010000368.1:0-2897 GCA_041686815.1 Candidatus Atribacteria bacterium
AGTACATGAGTTAATATGGTTTAATATACTAATATCTAAATGATTTTATTTTCTTATAAGAACCGGGGAAGGATTAGCAATAATGAGAACGATTAATTCAATAAAGAGTATTTCAACTGGATTCCTTGGCCAATTTTTGACTATATCTTTACAGTTTATAAGTAGAACAGTATTTATCCATATTCTTGGGAAAGAATATCTGGGTATTTCAGGGCTATTTACAAATGTGCTTCATGTATTGAATATGACAGAGTTAGGAATTGGCACAGCAATTGTATATAGTTTATATAAGCCCTTGGCAGAAAATGATAAGAACAAAGTTTCAGCAAACTTAAATTTTCTAAAAAAATCGTATTTTATTATTGGATGTACAATAGCTGGAGTAGGTTTGTTGTTGATTCCTTTTTTACCATATATAATGAAGGAAATAACATACCAAGTCAACATAAATGTTATTTATATATTATACTTATTTCAATCAGTAGCATCTTATTGGTTCTTTGCATACAAGGGAGCATTGCTTCAAGCTGACCAAAAGAAGTATATGGCTAACTTAATACGGTATTTTGTAGCAGTTATAACAGTCTTTATACAAATTGGAACACTGGTATTATTTAAGTCGTTTATGGCTTACACAATAATTGGAATAGCATCCCAGGTTTGTGTCAACATAATTACTGCAAGAAAAGTTGACAAGCTTTATCCATACATTAAGTCAAATAAAAATGAATCTTTATCTAAGCTTGAGCAAAAACAAATCTTCAAGAATATATATGGTCTGTCAATGTATAAAATTAATAGTACAATTGTTCGATCTTCTGACAATATTGTAATCTCGAGCTTTATAAGCACCATAGCCGTAGGTTTATATTCAAACTATCATATGATAGTAGGAGCTCTTCTTACTATGAATAAGATGATAATTACATCTTTTACAGCTAGTGTAGGAAATTTATATGTCACAGAGTCGAAAGAAAAAAGTGTATTTGTATTCAGATGTTTAAGTTTCCTTAGCTTTTGGCTGTATGGATTTTGTTCAATATGCCTATGGATATTAATTAATCCATTTATTTCACTTTGGGTAGGAAAAGACTACTTGTTTAATGATTTCACAGTATTTGTTATTGTCCTTGACTTTCTAATGGACGGTTATCAGCGGGTTCCTATACTATATAAAGATGCATGCGGATTATTCTGGCAAGGTAGATATCGGCCTTTTGCAACAACAATCTTAAACATCTTGCTATCCATTGCTTTAGCTCCTAGCATAGGTATAGCAGGTGTATTATTAGGGACTATTATTAGCAGGCTATTCACAACATGGTGGTTTGAACCCTGGTTGATATATAAATATGCTTTTAATTCTTCATGTATAAAGTACTTTTATAAGTATATCAGCTTTTTTCTTCTTGTAATAGTGACTGCTGCTATTGTACAAGTATTATGCACCCCATTTACAAGTGTAAATTGGATGAGTTTTATTATAAGGGGGCTGCTCAGCTGCCTAGTACCTAATTTGACATTTTTTCTGGTATACAGAAACACAGAAGAATTTAAATATTTAGTTGGTGCAATTAAGAGAATGATTATACCTTTATTGAGAAAATTAGTCTAAAATAATTTTAGATGTGATATGGGGATATGGATATGAAAAATGTTAATCAAGTGGTGAAAGATAGTTTATGTACTGGGTGCGGAGTTTGTCAGGGAGTCTGTCCAGTGGATGCTGTTCAAATGAGGATTGATGAGTATGGTATATATACACCGCAGATTAATCGAAGTTTATGCATCAACTGTGGGCTATGCTTGAAAGTTTGCCCCGGTGTAGGAATTGACTATTATAAATATATGATAAAAATACATGGGCAAATACCCGAAAATGTAGCTATTGGGCCTTATATAAGATCATTTGCCGGTTACGCAAATGAAAAATCTATCTTGGAGAAATCACAGAGCGGTGGGTTTGTTTCGGCATTGTTGATCTATGGAATTGAAAATAATATTTTTGATGGTGCTGTGGTTACAAGCTGGGATGAAAACAATCCATTTAATCCGAAGGTATATATCGCAAGAAATAGAGAGGCAGTTTTAAGAGCAGTAGGTTCAAAATATAATCCAATTCCTGTAGCCGCTGTTGTAAAGGAAGTCTTAAAGTTGGAAGGACGATATGCTTTTGTTGGTACACCATGTCAGATACATGGAATGAGAAAAGCAGAGGAACAAATATGTGAATTATCAGGGAAAATTGCACTTTATGTGGGCTTACATTGCTTAAAAGTGTTTAACTACCATTACAATAATAAAATATTATATAAAATTAAAAAAATCAGTACAGATATTTATTATTTCAGATTCAGTGATAAAGAGTGGCGGGGATGGCCATGCGATATGTTGATAAAAACCAAAGCTGGTGAAACCATAAATTTGCCAGGGTCAATCAGTAGGCTATGGCCAAGATCCTATTTCAGTAGCTGGAGATGTCAGCTGTGTTTTGATAAATTCAATGAATTCTCAGATGTTTCGTGCGGTGATTGCAGAATTCCGAGTCATTATGGTAAAAAAACTTTAAAAGAGGCGTATTATAGTGGAATAGGTAAATCTGATATTATTATTAGAACAGAGAGAGCAGATAAGCTTATACAAAAGATGATAAATAGTAATATCATAAATGTAAATAAAAGTGAAATCAATAATTTAATCAGTAGTGTTGCTATAGCAGAGAAGAAAATAGGTGTAAACTATTCTTCTTCATTTATAAGGTGTATTGGCGGGAAAGCTCCAGAATACGGAATTAAATTTGAAATTAAAGAATTCTATAAAAATTGGAGAAATAGACTACTAAAAGGATATTCAGTTTTGGCAGCGGGACATTATTATTTATGCTATAAAATGATGAG
>JAWLDD010000369.1:0-2892 GCA_041686815.1 Candidatus Atribacteria bacterium
ATGGTTTCCTCATTATCGTCAGCCCTTTGAATAAGTGCTACTTTGCAATCAGGACATTCACTTATTCCCTGGCTCACATGGAAGATTCTCTTACAATTTGGACAGCTCCTGCGTCCCAGCAGTCTTCCCAAAAGTACCTCCTTGGTAACATGGATGTCTATAACTACATCCAATGTTTTACCTATGCTTTCCAACTCCTGGTCCAAGGCTCGGGCCTGTGCCATAGTACGGGGATAACCGTCAAATATTATTCCATCTTTATTCCTGGGATCTCTAAGACTTCCTGCCACCACCTTATTAACAATATCATCTGATACCAGTTTGCCTTCTTTAATAACCTGTAAGGGTTTATATAGTTCATGTTTGTCGTTATCCAGAATTTCTCTAAACAGATCACCTGTCGAAAGATGAGGGATTGCTAGTTTCTTGGATAACATTTGTCCCTGAGTTCCTTTCCCGGACCCTGGTGGTCCCAACAATACAATATACAAAATGGTCTCCTCCTCATAGGTCTTTTTTCTTTCCTAATTAATTCTAGCATAGGAGAATCCTTTAAACAACCAGGATTTATACATTGAACATACCGTTTTATGCCCATTGTAAGATATCCAAATGTAAAGAATATGTTCTATTTCTGCTACAAAGCGGCTTCTTAAGACACTTTTAAGATTTATATAAAGCTATATACTGTATAATAATGCCGTGTCACCCATTGATAAAATCGTTTTTTAGATAAATAAGTCTTATACAAAAGTGGGGGTAATACCGATGAGGCTGAACAGAAAAGCAATAAACGATATCTGGAATAAGTATTGGCATTTCTCCTTGTTGTCCTTGTATGGAATATGCCAAATCTGGTTCTATTATCTGGAACGAGTTATACGCCCTAAATATTTCATGTATTCCGTTATAGATAGCCATATACCTTTTATTAGTATATTCGTACTTCCTTATCTTTTTTGGTTTGCCTATATGGCAATAGGATTCATATACCTGGGTTTGGTTTCTAGAAAGGACTTTTTCAGGCTTTGTTGGTTTATATTTGGCGGTATGTGTATATGCTATGTCCTTTATATGCTATTTCCCAATGCCCAGAATCTGAGGCCCGATATTACATCAAATGATATTTTTACAAGAATGGTCAAGCATATATACGAAACAGACACCAATACCAACGTAGCTCCCAGCATCCATGTACTTAACTCTATTGGTGTTCATATAGCTTTAGTAAACTGCGAAGAGTTTAAGAAACAATCCAGGATCTGGCATTGGCTGTCCCTTATAAGTGCAGTGCTTATTTGCCTATCCACAGTGTTTATAAAACAGCATTCCATCAAGGACGGCATGTGGGCTATGCTTCTGGTTATGGTCTTATACCTGGCCATTTACACCGTACCAAGGTACTTTGCAGAAGAGAATATCTTTGCTACCGATACAAATAGATAAGTTAACCCGTTGTGCTAGTTCAACCTATGGTAGATAATACAAATAGAAAAACCCCGAAACATTATGTTAACCTATTATTAGAACACCAATCAAATAATAGGGGGTATAACATATGCCGGAGTTTTCTAATCAATATTCTATCAGAGAAATACTAGAATTAAAAGATTTTATCACGGTAGCATACATCATAATTGATGATATCTACCAAGAAGTTACTCCAACATATATTAAAGAACGTCGAAATATCAAGGATTCTATGTTGAGCGATAGTGAAATAATTACCATTGGAATCGTTGGTGAATTACTTACTATTGACTCAGAAAAAGCTTGGCATAGCTTCTGTAGTAAGAACCTAAGGGACCTATTTCCTAATATGTGTAGCCGCACCCGTTTTAACAGGACAAGAAGGCATCTAGACAAGGTAATAGAGCTAATTCGCAATGAAATAACTAAACGCCTTGGCTTTAGTGATAACGCCAATCGGGTTGTAGATAGCATGCCTATACCTGTATGCCACTTTGGAAGGGCAAAATTTTATAGAAGCCTTAGAGAGCACGCATCCTACGGGTACTGTGCATCCAAAAAGGAAACATATTATGGGTTCAAGCTTCACTTTATGATTACTCTAGAGGGGTATATAACCGACTTTACAGTAACCGCAGCAAATATCGATGATCGTGAAGCTTTATGGGATTTAGTTTCAAAGTACCATTCTCTAACCATACTTGGGGATAAGGGTTATCTCAATAAGGATTTTGCAACTGATCTAAAACTGGAGAAGAATATTGATCTTGTACCCATTAAGAGAAATAACAGTAAAGATCAATATCCAAAGCCTTTTAGGCAACTAATCTTCAGGCTTAGAAGGATGATTGAAACCGTGGGTTCTCAGTTATCATGCCAGTTAAATATACAAAAAGTATTGGCAAAATCCAAATTGGGGTTTACGGCTAGGATTAAAACCAAAATTTTAGCCCATAATCTTTGTTGCTTTGTAAATAAGGCCTTAGGACGTGATATTTCAAGGATCAAAGAATTAGTATTTGGTTAACAATACCATGCTAATAAGGCCTTGATTACATATAGGAGTAGTCTACCTTATTTCATTGGTATAATATACCATTGCATTGTGCAAGATAATCTAGCACAATAGGTTAGGATATTATTTTAACATCTCCATCTGATGATAGAATAGTAAAATCCTTAATAGGTAGATATACAGAGGCTATGGAAAAGAAAATGAAGTTGTTTTTCTTCCATAGCCTCTATAAAAGAGTCGTATGGGAATGTAAATTCCTATTATTAAGCATCTCCAGAGTTTAGAGATATAATGTATAAACTTCTCTTATTAACTATCCTGTTCTCTAATTTCAACCCTGCGGATTTTACCGCTGATGGTCTTTGGGAGCTCGTCCACGAAATCGATAATCCGTGGATACTTGTAGG
>JAWLDD010000370.1:0-2879 GCA_041686815.1 Candidatus Atribacteria bacterium
AATAAGCTTATCAAGTATTGCTTTTAGCGTGGTCAATTCTTCATCACTTAATATCTCCATACGTTTCTTTATATTATCATGGTGTATTGGTATTAGTTTATCTCTAAGCTCAGCGCCTTCTTGGGTCAACTTTATGAGCCAAATCCTTCGATCATGTTCACACTGCTTCCTATAGACCCAGTTGTTTTCCACCATCCTATCGATTAGACCTGTCATATTGCTGGCATTGCATTTTAGCTCCTTTGCCAACTCATTGATGGCTATTCCATCCTCCTCTCCTATATGATACAGAGCATGAAATTGTGGCCAAGTAATGCCATGATTTACTAGCTTGTTTCGCAAATCCTTTTTAATATAGTGGCTAGCGCTTCTAAGTGCTCTATAGACATCCAATGAAGACGATCCTTCCATCCATTTCACTCCTTTAAATATGTATTATTTTTAAATGAATAGTTCACATATGAATTATATATTAATGGATCATTTTGTCAAGGCCACATGAAAAATATGGCGTTAGGATTTTTATCTCCGTATAATTTGTATCTCCTTAGTTAAACTATACCATAAAAGCTATGTTAATTTTGGTAGTATCATGAATGATCACCAAACTATTGTGGAGGTTGATTTAAATGAAGAAAAGCAGATTTATGTATTTCTTTTTAGCATTACTTATAATGACAATGGTTCTATCTACCATCGGGTGTGTGGGAGGTGGAACTTCAAAGGATCCCCAAACGCCTGACAAAACTGACACTCCTGGCAAGACAGAAACTCCCGGCCAAACCGGCGGTGCTGCCAAGGAGCTGATCTTTACTGCTTGGGCCAACACCGGTGAAATAGCTGTTTTATCCAAGGCAGTTGACAGGTTTAACGAAATCCAGTCCCAGTACAAGGTCACATTCCAAAATGCCCCCGGTGAGGGCTATGAGCAAAAGCTCATTACATCCTTGGCTGGCGGAACTGGGCCGGATATTTTCTATGCTGGTGAGGGTACAGTGGCCAAGGTTATAGCCAACGGTACTGCAGCGGAACTAACGGACTTTATGGCAAGTGAAAAGAGCCATGCAAAGGCCGATGAGTTTGCCGAAGGATTATGGGGAGCTGCAAAAACCGATGACGATAAAATCTATGGTATCACCGTAGACTGCAATCCCATCCTTTTATACTATAGCCCGAAAATGTTTGAAGAACTCGGGATAAAGGATCCTCAAGAGTATTTTGAAGAGGATAACTGGACCTGGGATTCCTTTGATGAAACCCTTGACCAATTGGTGGATGCAGGTAAAAAAGGATTCATAATGAATGGAGATCCTATCTATGTCTATTCCTTTACTCTGGGTAACGAAGGATCAGTTTGGGATGGAGATACCTATAAGTTCGATGATAATGCCAAGGAAGGCTTCAAGTATATAGTGGATCGCATTCAAGACGGTCGATTTACCTATGCTGGTTCGCTGCCCAAAGGCCAGGGAGCAGATGCATCCTTCATATCGGGCCAAGTAGGCTATGTTACAGCTGGGCGCTGGTTTACCCCTACCTTCCATGATGCAAATATCGATTTTGATTATATTCCCTACCCTACCAAGAGCGGTAAAAAATATGCACCTGTATGGGTTGCTACTGCCTACATGTGCGTGAACAAAGGCTCTAAAAATATGGAAGGAGCTATGGAGTTTGCCACATTCTATTGTTCCAAGGAAGGTCAATCAGCCCGCTTAAGTGGAATAGGCAATGCTATACCATCTATCTCAGGAATAGACAACATAGTCACCGATTCCAAGGTCCCTGAGCATGTAGATCACATTTTCAAGATAAGAGATGTTGGCTATGCCAACGGCTCAGAAAACATGAGAGATGGCAGATACCCAGGATTTGGTGAGGATATAAAAGCTATCTTCGAGGAGACCTTTGTCAACAATGTTCCCTACGAAGAAACCATCTCCAAAGCCGAACAAAAGGCTAACGAGATAATAGCAGAGGCAAAAAAATAGATAGTCAAATAGTACATAGGGTACATTGGCTAGCACATGTACCCTATGTCAAAATCACGAGAGGGTGATTTGATGGAAAGCAGAAACAGGAGGATATGGGGGGTCATTTTTGTATTGCCACAATTGATAGGCCTTATTCTATTTTCCCTGATACCACTTTTAAACACCGTCATGATCAGCTTTACAAAATGGGACGGTATATCCCCGGTTAGGGAATTTGTTGGTATTAGCAACTATTTATACGAATTTCAAAACCCGGATTTTATTAAGGGTTTGGTTAACACCTTGTACTATATGGTGCTAAATATTCCCCCTTCTATAATTTTGGCTTTACTTGTAGCTTTAGCAGTGAGGAATATTGCAGGCAAGGAGATCTACCGAGTTATATATTTTATGCCGGTGGTGTCGGGCTCGGTGTCCGTTGGTGTTATTTGGACCTGGCTGCTAAATGGAGAATTCGGTTTGGTAAACCAACTCCTAGGCTATATAGGCATCCAAGGACCACAATGGCTTACTGACACCAGATGGGTGCTGCCAGCTATAGCCATAGTGGCAATCTGGTGGGGATTGGGCAATAATATGGTCATATTTCTAGCCAGTTTACAGAACGTGCCCAAGACTTACTATGAGGCAGCTGAAATTGACGGCGCTAATCCATGGCACAAGTTTCTGTATGTTACCCTGCCCATGATATCTCCCACTACCTTCTTTATCACCATAATGACAGTAATCGGTTCTTTCCAAGTCTTTGACCTAGCCATGGTTATGACCGAAGGAGGACCGGTAAAGGCCAGCTATACATTTGTCTACCACATCTATAGCAGCGCTTTTGTGAGATACAATATGGGCAATGCAACCGCTGCGGCCATGGTGCTCTTTGTTATTATT
>JAWLDD010000371.1:0-2878 GCA_041686815.1 Candidatus Atribacteria bacterium
TTTGAACTCTATATCTTCATGGATAATTTGCACTGGTTCTCCATTTACAAAATCAAAGGTTGTCCTTAAAGTTTCATGTCTTTGAACCAATAGCATAAAGGCTTTTTCCAAGCGTTCTAGATCCAGTTCGCTCTCAAAGACCATTGTAAGGGGTAAATTGAAATTAGTCATTTTGTTTTCAAAATAACTCATGAAAAATACCCACTCCTGTGGCCATGATAGCGGGTAGTATTCTTGTTTTTCTGCCGGTTGTATCTGAAAATATTCCTTTTTATCCTTAGTAAATACATAGTTTGCCAGATCTCTTGCCGTTAGATTTTTAAACATATCAACCATTTCAATCTCAATATTGAATTCTTCTTCGACTTGTACTTGAAGAGCTATGGCTTTAAGTGAATTTCCACCAATTTTCAAAAATTCATCGTCCAATGTAAGTTCTTCTAATTCCAAAATATCTTTCCATATATCTAATATCTTAGTCTCTATCTCATTCAACTTAGTATACATATAATTCATACTCCTTTTTCAGCATATTTAACATCCCTTTGCTGTCTATCCTAGGGAAAATCTCAGTTCATCTATTTTTTCCTATTGTTCTTAAATGTTTCTATAGGCACTTGTGGCTATAAGTATTTCATGTATTTGGCTAGTTCCTTCAATAATTTCCGTTATCTTGGCATCCCTTAAATGCCTTTCAACGGAGAAATCACGACTACACCCATTAGCACCATGAATTTGAACAGCATTATTAGCAACTTTATTAATCATCTTAGAAGCAAAGTATTTTGCAACCCAAGTCTCCATAATAGAATCTGGATCTGCCATTTCCCTCAAATAACCCGCATTGTAACACAACATTCTCGCAGCCTTTATATCTGTAACCATTTCTGTAATCATTTTTTGAATCAACTGGTTTTTTCTAAGGGGTTCACCAAACTGTTTTCTCTTTCTTGAATATTTAATGCTTTCTTCTAAACATGCCTGTCCTGAGCCAACACAACCCCAAGCTATGGTATACCTTCCATAATCTAGACATGTTAGTGCAACATGGGATAGCCCTGTTCCTATACTTCCTACAATGTTCTCCTTTGGTACAACGCAATTATTAAGCTCGATTTCTGCAATCATAGATCCCCTTGAGCCCAGTATACCCTTTATCGGCTTTACCGATAGCCCTGGAATATTTCTATCTACTAAAAACGTAGTAGGTTTGCCATCACATTGACAAAATATCAGAAATACGTCAGCTATCTGTGCTAGCGTTGTCCATTTTTTTATACCAGTAATTATATAATGATCATCTTCGAGTATAGCCGTTGTCTTAACACTTTTTGCATCACTGCCAACATCGGGTTCTGTTAGTCCAAAGGCTCCTATTATCTCTCCTTTAGCCATTTTGGGGATGAAATAATCCCTTTGCTTCTGGGAACCCCATCGCAACAGTGCTAATGCTACCATTCCATGAACTGTAATCAAGCTACGTACTGAGGAGCATCCTCGTCCCAATTCTTCAATTAATAATCCAAGAGTAATCATGTCCATTTCCAAGCCACCATATTTTTTAGGTATCATTGCCCCTAGGTAGCCTTCCTCTATCATGCTCTCAATAACTTCATTTGCCATTTTTTCTTCTCTATCTGTTTGTTCTGCGTAGGGAATTACGTTCGTATCGACAAATTTTCTAAATACTTCTTTTTTTTCAATTTGTTCACCTGTTAGCTCTATCTTCATATTCTCATCACCAACACCTTTTCTGTTTTAGTTTAATTTGATACTGTCTTAAATTGAACAAGTTCAACAATCCTATTGATTGTTCTAAAGTTATCAAAATCTAAGTCTTTACTATCAATCGTCACATTAAATTCCTTTTCCAAGAACAGTACTAACTGCATGGCAAATAGGGAATTTATAAATCCTAAGGAAAAAATATCCTCATCGTCTTTCAGTTCATGCTTTCTAAAAAATCTCGTTAAAAATCCTTTTAATTTAATTCTTACATCTTCCATTTATATCTCTCCTCTTTTAAATTTTTTTATGAAGCAACTAATTATTAAATATCATATGTATAAAACCCTTTGCCATTTTTTCTCCCATGACAGCCAGCATCTACCATTTTTTTCAGTAGTGGACATGGTCTGTACTTACTGTCATTATAGCTCTCATAGAGAACTTCAATTGAATATAAAATAGTATCTAGTCCAATCAAATCAGCAGTTTCAAGGGGTCCCATCTTATGGCCAAAACACTTTTTGAATATTTTATCCACATCTTCAACGGTGGCTACTCCGTCTTGCAGAAGAAAAACAGCTTCATTGATTGTCAACATCAAGACACGATTCGATACAAATCCAGGATAATCATTAACGATTATAGCCTCCTTGCCCATCCTGCTTAAAAACATTTTTGCAATTTCTATTGTCTCTTCTGAGGTGTGATAACCTCGAATCGTTTCTACAACAGGCTTTAATGGTACTGGATTCATAAAATGCATACCAATTACCTTTGATGGCCTGCTTGTTACAGATCCAACCTTTGTAATTGAAATTGCAGAGGTGTTAACCGCAAATATACAGTCCTCCTTGCAGATATCATCGATTTTTTTGTATATCTCCTTTTTTATTTCCCAGTTCTCTGTTACATTCTCTACTACAAAATCCACATTTTCTAGCAGCTTATAGTCTGTATCAAAGGTTATACTCGATACAATATCGTCAGGCTTTAAAGGCACACTATCTTTCCTAAAAAATGACTGAAACCTTATATTTTTATAAATTTCATCTTTGGCATTTTCTAAAATTTCCCTAGTAATATCAATTAGTATAACATCATATCCTGATTGGGCAGCATTTTGTGCAACTCCTACCCCCATTACACCTGC
>JAWLDD010000372.1:0-2836 GCA_041686815.1 Candidatus Atribacteria bacterium
AAACAACTGATATAGCATACTAGGAATTACCGAAATATACATAAACCTCTTAGCATTACTTGTATTTTTTCAAAGCAGTATTATATTCACTTCTGACTGGACAAAAGCTGATATACTTAATTCTTCACAGTATAAATACCTCTATTGAGACAATCAGTTATATATGCTAACATGAATAATGTGGATGATTTGACAGGCATCTTAGCAAACAGCTTTCCATGAATTATGGGGAGCAGAGACAGAAAATACAAATCTTATTAATACCCAATTTATTATGAAAGGAAACGATACATATGGGAAACGCAGGATATAATACACGTGCATGGGATTCCAACCAGATCACTAGAGAATATTTCGATTCGCTGCTGGTTGAAATGAGACATATTGATTCCGTAATACCTTCAACGAAGCTTGAATTATATGGAGAGACCTTTGATACTCCGGTAATGATGGCGGCCTTGTCCCATTTGAACAACGTACATGAAAATGGCATGGTGGAAATGGCTAAAGGGGCTTATGCTGCAAATGCGGTAAACTGGGCGGGCATGGGAGACGAAGCGGAACTGGAAGAGATTGTGGCGACCGGCGCGAGGACAATCAAGATCATTAAGCCATACGCTGATAATGACTACATCATGTATAGAATAGAACATGCAGAGAAATGTGGAGTAATGGCGGTGGGAATCGATGTGGATCACTCCTTTTCAAGAAATGGCCAGTATGATGTTGTCCTTGGAATGCCGATGACCTCCAAATCCTTGGATGAGATCAAGGAATTTGTGAAAGCTACGAAATTGCCGTTTATTATCAAGGGTGTATTGAGTGAACAGGATGCATATAAATGTCTTGAAGCAGGTGTGCAGGGTATTGTAGTTTCCCATCATCATGGAATTATGGATTATGCAGTTCCGCCCTTGATGATATTGCCCAAGATAGCTAAGGTTATTGATCACAGGATACCGATTTTTGTTGACTGCGGCATATCAAGCGGTATGGATGTCTTCAGAGCTCTGGCGCTAGGCGCTGATGCAGTATCGGCAGGCAGAATTATAATGGAGCCCTTGAGAGCAAATGGAGCAGAAGGGGTAAAGAATCAGATAATAAAAATGACAGAGGAATTGGCCGGGGTAATGGCAAAAACCTGTTCACCGGATATCAGACACATCGATTCATCGGTTATTTGGCACAAAGGCAGATGGTAAAGGTATAGGATAATACCAATTTGAATTGAGAGGAGAGAGTGGCCTCGCATGGACATTGGAATCATAGGCGGAGCCGATGGGCCAACAGTAGTTTTCATATCGGGTGTAAGTCCGTTTTCTATTGCTGCCATAGTCATTGCGCTTATTGCAGTGATTGGAGTTATTATTTGGTCAATTAGAAAGAGGAAAAGGAAGCAATAAAGGGGTATTCTAATTTCTTAGAGAATGTTGTAATTGGTGATGATTACAACATTCTCTGAGTACTATTCTAAAATCATCAATAGGAGATGCTTTATATGGAACAAAGTGCTTTGATGCCATACATTACAGACATCTCTATCCTCGAATTACTTTTATCTGATATATTTTCAAAGAAAATAAACATAATGAAAATAAGGAAGCATATGCTCGGCTATAATTGTAGTTTCAATGTTTTTGTTTGTAGCTAATAGATCCGTAAACGGTATTACCCATCCTTTATTTGTTGCATGCCAGTTAGAATATGTATAGTTATTTGCATATTTGGAGAATTGTGAAATGAGCATATATTTCACAAATAGCTCATTTAATGAATTACAGTTTAATCCGTTTAAAAATAATGAAAAGTATGATGATACCTGGATATTATTTAAACTGCTTGATTCTACATCCTTCAGACAATATACCGGGGGCGGCATAGATGGTATTTTTCAGTTGGTAATTACGAAGAAGAACATTGATTGGGAGTATAGGATTTTTGATTTCATACAGTATGAGACAGCTTATGGTAAAAATATAATTCTTGCGGTAAATCAGGACGATTATGATGCTGCTCTAAAAACCTATGGAAACCATTGTTATAAGGATAACTTCTTGCGGTTTTATGAAAAGAAAATACTAGTACATTCTACGACTAAAGAAGGTTATCAAGCTATCATGTCAGATGGCTGCCTCAAATCCTGGAATATGTTAAAGGAAGAAAAAACTATCAACGAAGATAAGCCGATAGGTTCTTTACTTGGTGATCCAATGGACTATAGAGACTATATCATGTTTAATAATGGCGGTTATTCTGCTGAAAGAGTAATTTCCACAAAACAGAAAGGCTATTTAGAAATGGATGTAGATAAACCATACATTGCTGGTGCAAGATTTTATTTCGATTGTGAGAAAATAGCTCAGGATGGGTTGCTTGTTAGAGATGGCGCACATTTGAAAGTCAAAGACTACTTGCCTATAGATAAGTACCTCATTTGGGTTGCTACACCAAGTGTGTTGGGGATAACAGAGGAAACTACGCCAAGGATTTTTGCTGATAAAGCAGATAAAATGTTTGAAGAAACATTTGAGATAGGTTTATAGCATATATGTAATGAGCTTTCGATATGTTTGATTCTATGTTGAAGAACTGTGTTTATTTGTCGCTGATCTAGGATTCACTCCTATAAATTCTCATGAAAGGGTTCTGATGTCATTCAGAGAAGTGCTATAGATAGCGGCATAGAGTAACTTGTTGTAAGGTTGCGAGGAGGTCAAGAATGATATTTGTCTACGCTCTTGCAATAATCGCATTTCTGTACTACATAATGCCATTAATAAGGATTTGCTGGGGAGAATTTGTTATCAAAAAAGCACTCATGCACCTGGATGAGAAC
>JAWLDD010000373.1:0-2825 GCA_041686815.1 Candidatus Atribacteria bacterium
ATTCGCAAGAGAAGGCAAAAAAGGCGATGAACGCTGGGTTATTCTGGAGCTAAAGTCCATAGCTGATGTCGGTTTGATTGGTTTTCCAAACGTGGGCAAATCCACCATTCTGTCTGTACTAACGGAATCCCGGCCAAAGATTGCAAACTATCATTTTACTACCCTAACCCCAAATCTTGGAGTTGTAAATACCAAGTACAATAAATCCTTTGTTATGGCTGATATTCCCGGCATAATTGAAGGTGCCCATCAAGGGATAGGACTAGGAATAGATTTTCTAAGACATATTGAAAGGACTAGGGTATTGGTTCATGTGTTGGATGCCTCGGGTATTGAGGGTAGAGATCCGGTAGAGGATTTTTATATAATAAACAAGGAACTAGAATCCTTTAGTCAGGAACTTGCCAAAAGACCTCAGATAGTGGCTGCCAACAAGATGGATATTCCCTCTGCTGAGGAGAATGTTTTTAGATTGAAGGAGGAACTAAAGGATAAGAACATTAAGGTGTTTCCTGTATCTGCAGCTACTGGGAAGGGATTTGATGAGTTAGTGGCTGAGCTGGTACAGATGCTGGATCAGCTACCTCCCATGGAGACCTTTGAAGAAGAATGGGATTGGATGGATGAAGCTGTCGAGGAAGAACCCTTTACGATCGAGATTGTGGATGGGGTTTATGTTGTATCTGGGCCTGTTATTGACAGATTGATGGGCAGGGTAAATTTGGATGATTACCAGTCCATGCAATATTTCCAAAGGACATTGAGAAAACATGGAATTATAGATGCTCTGAGGGAAGCAGGTATAAATGATGGAGATACTGTACAGATCAATGATCTTGAATTCGATTTTCTAGAATAATAACAATGGATTTTCCATATAAAATCCTACTGCTAAGAAACGAGGTGAATAGTCAATGCTAACCAGCAAACAGAGAAGCTATCTAAGAGGAAAAGCAAACTCAATAGAGAGTATTTTTCAAATAGGCAAAGGTGGAATTAATGCAAATCTAATCAAACAGCTGGATGACGCCTTGGAGGCTAGAGAGCTTATCAAGGTACATGTTCTACCTAGTGCTGAAGGTGACATAAAGGATATATTTCATGAGATAGCAAAAGAATTATCAGCTGAAGAGGTTCAGCTGATTGGAAGTAGATTTGTGCTCTACAGAAAATCCCAAAAGAACCCTAGGATAGAACTACCAAATTAAGGGGTTTTTGAAGTGTATTCCTCACGATCCGAAGATAGAACTTGGCTTATGAGACCAAGTACAAAAAAGAGGATTGATAACACAAAGTAGAATGGGAAATATGACCGGAACAAAAAGGAAGCTCCTAAAAATAACAGAGAGGATATCATATATCTCTTCAGTTTGTAGCGAGCTGGTGTCCCTTTTCTGGCATATTTTCTTTTTCTTCTGATTTCCCTTATTCTTTTCTGGACTAGTTCGTCTAGCAAATCCTGACTAGGACCCATACCTGCCTGGGTCATCAAGTCAAGAAGGTTGTCTATATCTAAAAGGGTGATAGGTGTTTCCAGGTTGCTGTCGGAGATATGTTGACAAGCCTCTTCATAGTATCCTGATGTAATATAGAACAGACTGGTATAGCCTCTGGAACGCAGAGAAGTGTAAAAGGCCCATACCCTTTCGTAGGACTCGTATCCTTTAGGAGGGGTATGGTTATATCCAATGGCTACCGGCATACCATTGTATAGGGCTTTTAAATAGCCTTGGCGCTGTTCAATATTAGTTAATCCCTCCAAGGAAGAGAGAGCCCTTATTAGCTGCCATTCAAATTCCTGTCTGCTTAAGACCGAGAGTCCATCTTGCATATATTCCCGTGCAACACGGTTTCGCATTTGGCTACGTTTTCTTTTATAAGTTCCTCTTTTTTTAAAATATAATCCATAACAGAAGAGTGATGTTACAGTTAGAGAAATGACCAGTGATAATACAGGCTGTTTTGTTCGGTAAACCAACCATATATATAGAAAGCAGAATATACCAGCCAATAACAGCATCATATCAAGTAGCAAACCGAGAACAGGCTTAGGCTCATCCTCAGTTCCCATATAATAACTAAAGGTTCGAATCCTATCAGAATATGCTTTAAACAAATCAAACACCTCCAATATCATTATTGCCATGTTTTGGCTAAATTAAACAAGGTCAACAATTGCAACAGCTATGATAAGATAGTTCCGACTAGATATATTGGACTTTGTCAATAACTAGTATAAGACCGCGAAATATGCTATAATTAACTGAAAATATTGGCTTACAAGGAGAAGATTCAAAATTGCAAAAGAGACTAGGAATATATGGAGGTACTTTTGATCCCATCCATATGGGACACTTGATTGTAGCAGAGATGACAAGACAGGAATGCAGTTTGGATAAGGTACTATTTATTCCTGCTGGCATCCCTCCTCACAAAAAAGGAAAGGGGATTAGCCCTGGCAGTCAACGTTCTGACATGGTTAAGCTTGCCATTGAGAATAATCCTCATTTCGAATTCTGTGATATCGAGTTGAAAAGAGAGGGAACGAGCTTTACAATAGATACATTGAGAGCTTTGCGTCAGCTATACCAAGAAGAGTACGAATTCTGGATGATCATTGGCGGAGATTCATTGTTGGAATTGGGTACATGGAAAGATGTAGACGAGTTAGTCAAAATGTGTAATTTTGCTGTATATATGAGATCTGATGCTCAAAGCACTAGGTATGAGGCTTGTATCACAAAGTTGTTAGATAAAACAACCATGAATGTGGTATTGGTTCAAGCTCCAATGATAGAGATATCTTCAACGGATATAAGGCAAAG
>JAWLDD010000374.1:0-2825 GCA_041686815.1 Candidatus Atribacteria bacterium
CCTACTATTTTAGTGAATAATGGAGCCGAATCATTAGATGACCTATTGATAGAATTTGACTTGGATAAGTTGACTCAAAACGATAGTGAGTCCACTATCAAGATTGCTCAGGCAGATGGCCATGTCTATGGAACATTAAGCAATATTACCATAGATACCATGGGCAGAGTAATCGGTATATATTCCAATGGTAAAACAAGAGTAGATGCTATTTTAGCTGTCTCTAGATTTAGCAATCCTGCAGGCCTATCCAAGTTAGGAGATAATCTCTATCAGATATCTGCTAACTCTGGTGAACCTATTATTGGACAAGCAGGGCTGGATGGAAGAGCATCGATAAATCCTGGTGCTTTGGAGATGTCCAATGTGGATTTAGCTAGAGAGTTTACCGATATGATTATAACCCAGAGGGGATTCCAAGCCAATTCCAGAATTATTACAACCTCGGACGAGCTGCTTCAGGAATTAGTAAACCTAAAGAGATAAAGACTAACTAGCCGAGGTCAAACCTCGGCTAGTTAAAAAGGATAAAGGGGGTGAAAGGTCATGATAAAGGTTACCAGATTAAACGGTAAAGAGTTTGTCATAAACACCGATATTATAGAATTTATAGAAAGCACCCCCGATACCGTAATTACCACTACTGCGGGGAAAAAAGTTATAGTAAAAGAGGATTTAGACGAAGTAATCAGCAGAGTTATAGAATTTAAAAGAAAGATCTATGTGGGTTCTTACGAGTGAGGTGTAGTCAATGGATATGTCGACACTGGCAGGGATTATTGCTGGTTGTGCATTTATGGTAATAGGGATTTTGCTAGATGGTACTTTAGATAGTTTCTATGATTTGCCTTCTATAATGATAGTTCTGGGAGGTACCTTTGCAGCTACCATGATAGCCTATCCATTTAACCGGTTGGCAAATATAGTGAAGGTAGCAAAAAACCTTTTCTTTACCTCTGAGCCAAAACCACAAGAGATAATAAGTAGGATTATCGATCTGGCTAACGTAGCAAGAAAAGAGGGTTTACTGGCCTTAGAGGAAGCAGCATACAGGATAGATGATAATTTTTTACAGAAGGGGATATTGCTGATAGTAGATGGCACTGACCCCGAACTGGTGAGGAATATTTTAGAAACCGAATTGAACTTTATCGAAGAAAGGCACCAAGAAGGCCAAGGTATATTTGAAACTATGGCTTCTTTAGCTCCTGCATATGGTATGATAGGGACCTTGATAGGGCTTATTAATATGTTGAAGAACCTACATGATGTAGAATCACTTGGCCCCAGCATGTCCGTTGCTTTGGTTACAACTTTCTATGGCTCTATCCTGGCTAACCTTTTATTTACTCCTATGGCAACAAAACTGAAATATAGAAGTGCCCGTGAAATACTTTTAAAGGAAATAATGCTTGAAGGGATGCTCTCGATCCAAGCAGGAGAAAATCCAAGGATTATTGAAGAGAAGTTAAAGGCATTTTTACCTCCCAATGACAGGGTTTCAGAAGAAGAGATTCCTCCAATAGAAGGAGCTGAGTAAAAATGGCAAGGAGAAGGGCATCCAGGTCAGACAATCAAACCAGTAAAAATTGGTTAACCACATATGGTGATTTGGTAACTCTTTTATTAACCTTTTTTGTGCTGTTGTTTTCATTTTCCACTGTTGATGCTCAAAAATTGCAAAGCCTTGTCATTTCTTTAACCGGTGGAAGAAGAAGTGTTCTAGATGGAGGTAAGAGCATTGACAATTCAACCACTTCAGGAGATGAAGTCAATATCGACGACTTTTTCGAGTTAATTCCGGGAGGTACCAAGAACCATAATCAGACAAACCAAGACGGAACAATAGGAAATATTGATACTGATGAATTTGTGCAATTATATAGAGCCATTGAAGGTTTTTTAGATGAAAAGGGAATCCCTGCTGAGGTAAAAATTTCTGATGCCCATACCGAAATACTGCTACGATTTAAGGATACTGTTCTTTTTGACCCAGGAGCAGCTGTAATAAAAGATGATGCGAAACTGATTTTGGATGGTATAAGTGTAGTGTTGAATGAATTCGATGATGAGATAGGTAGGGTTCGAATAGATGGCCATGCAGATATACGACCAGTTGATCCCAGAAAACACCCTACCAACTGGGAATTGTCTGCAGAGCGAGCAGTAAACGTGGTTAGGTATCTATGCGAACAAAGGGGTTTTGAAGCCTCCAAGCTATCAGCAGCAGCGTACGGAGAATTCCATCCCATAGATCATAGGACAACCAGAGAAGGTTTAGCTAGAAACAGAAGAGTAGAGATTTTTATTGTACGAGTAGCTGAGCCAGCTCAAACCATTGATAAAGGGCAATAACTATCCATAACCTTTTTAAGGAAAATTAAATTTATGTAAGGGAGTAAGAAAATAGCAATGAAGAAAACAGTTCCTATAATCATATCTGCACTATTAGCCTTTTTCCTAGGAGCGGGAACCTTATTTATATTTTTGCAAATGCCACCAAAATCCGAAGCATACGATGATACTGGATATGTATATAGTACGGGTGATGTCTTTTTAACCAATCTAAAGAGTGGAGGACATTTTGTTAAGACGGATATTCTTATAGAAGTGTCTGATAAGGATACCATAAAGATTCTAGAAAACAATAATCATAGGATAAGAGATCAAATTATAGAAATACTTGGAGATATTGAAGAAGAAGACATAATCCAGTCAGATTTCAAGAAAAACCTGCGAAATTTGCTGAAAGAGGATTTACAAAATCTCTTAAAAATTGATAATATTAAAGGGATATACTTCAATGAGTTTATAATACAATAATT
>JAWLDD010000375.1:0-2809 GCA_041686815.1 Candidatus Atribacteria bacterium
ATCTCATTTGCACTGCCCTATATAAATCACGTGCACATATCAGATGATGCAGGTTCGCCTTCAGAGAGATATTTCTTAAAGGATGAAAAGCTTTCCATACATGAGAAAAGGCTGAAAACTCTTAAGAAGTTGGGCTATAATGGGTTAATCTCCATCTAAATCGATTTACCTGTAGAAATAGACCTTGCTAAGTATAATTTGGAGTTTATGCGAAAGGTATTGTTTTAAAAAAGTTTCATATAAAATTTTGGAATGATGAATAACAAAATAAATTTAAGGAGGATATAAACATGGCTAAACAACAAAAAGTAATTGTAACCGCTGCTATTACAGGAGGGATTCATACTCCATCAATGAGTCCATACTTACCAAGTACTCCAGATGAAATTATTGAGAACGCAGTAGATGCTGCTAAAGCAGGCGCATCTATAGTACACGTACACGCTAGGAAGGATGAAACTGGCGAGCCTACAGCAGATTTTGACACTTTTGAGAGAATATTATCATCTATTAAGAAACAGAGCGATGTTGTAATCGGAATTACAACAGGCGGCGCTCAGGGCATGACAGTTGAAGAACGTTTTGCGGTAATTCCACGCTTTAAACCCGAAATGGCTTCTGCCAACGGAGGGTCCATTAATTTCTGTCTAACAAGGCTAATTGATGGTTTGGATGCTAAATTCGATTGGGAAATTCCTTTTCTTGAAAGGACTTATGATAATGTATTCAAAAACACCTTCAGGGATATAGAATATTGCCTCAACATTATGAATGAAAATGATACTTTTCCAGAGTTTGAAGTCTTTGATTATGGACAATTAAGCAATATTGCTTACTTTAAGAGAAAAGGGCTAATTAAAAGACCTATCTATATTCAATTTGTGCCAGGGGTTATGGGAGGAATGCCTATGAGCCTCGAAGGCATGATGTTTATGATAGACCAGGCTAAGAAAATCCTAGGCGATGATATTATGTTTAGTACCGTAGCCGGAGGCAGGAGAATGTTCCGGTACGCTACAGTCTGTGCTATAAACAAAGGTAATGTCCGCGTAGGTCTGGAAGATGGTCTATTCATTAAGCCTAATGGTGAGCTTGCTGTTAACAATGCTGTTCAAGTTGAGAAAATATGCAGAATCCTAAGAGATCTTGATTTCGAGATAGCTACACCCGACGAAGCACGTGAAATCTTAGGATTGAAAGGTAAAGACAAAGTTAATTTCTAACATAAAGGAGAAAAGTATATATGTTTAAAGATGCTGTAATAGTTTCTATGGCAAGAACTCCTGTTGGTAGATTTGGAGGTTCGCTGAAGGACTTTAGTACAATAGAGTTAGCAACGATAGCTGTTAAAGCTGCTATTGAAAGATCAGGTGTTGACCCAAATAAGATTGAAGAAGTTGTACTAGGTTGCGTTGGACAATATGGATTGAACGCTTTTCTAGCTAGAATTGTTGGCTTAAAAGCTGGATGTCCTGTAGAGAGTTCGGGTCAAACAGTTAACCGTTTATGTGCCTCAGGGCTACAAGCCATTATTACAGGTGCCATGACTATAGATCATGGCGATGCTGAAGTAGTAGTTGCAGGTGGAGCAGAGAGCATGAGCAATTTTCCCTATAGTATCAGTGGGGCACGTTGGGGTTTGAAAATGGGGAATAACCAACTAACTGATGATTTGATGACTGCTCTAATCGAGCCTTTTTCTGGAACACATATAGGTATTACTGCAGAAAATATTGCAGAGAAATACAACATAACTCGTGAGGAATTGGATGCTTATGCTTTAGAGAGTCAAAATAGAGCAGCCAAGGCTATTCGTGAAGGAAAATTTAAAGACGAGATTGTGCCAATAGAGATAAAAGGCAGAGATGGGGTTCAAATATTCGATACCGATGAGCATCCTAGACAAACAAGCCTCGAAAAGCTAGGTAGATTAAGACCAGCTTTTAAAGAAGGAGGACTAGTAACAGCTGGAAATGCTTCTGGTATAAATGATGGTGCTGCAGCCGTTGTTATAATGTCTTCTGATAAAGCCAAGGAACTCAATTGTAAACCTATTGCAAGAATTGTTGATTATGCGGTTTCCGGGGTTGAACCATCATATATGGGTATGGGCCCTGTTAGTGCTACAAATAAGCTTCTTGATAAGCTAGATATGAATATCACAGAAATAGGGCTCTTTGAAATAAATGAAGCTTTTGCATCCCAGGCAATAGCATGTATACGAGAACTTAATATAGATCCTGCTATTGTAAATGTTAACGGAAGCGGAATATCACTGGGTCATCCTATTGGAGCTACCGGAGCTATTATCTCTATCAAGTTAATTAACGAGATGAGACTAAGAAATATTAGATATGGAATTGCTTCATTGTGTATAGGAGGCGGCCAAGGATTGTCTGTTTTGTTTGAAAGCATGTAAGTATTCGTATATGTTCACATAATTTTGCAATAGGGGGTGGAAGGTAACATGTACGATAAATCTATAAATCTACATGATATTAAAGCGAAATATTCATCTTATGACACAGCATTTCTAGAGCAAGAGCTGAAGAAGAGTTTAGATACTAATGATAAAAAAATAATTGTGCTAGACGACGATCCTACGGGCGTGCAAACTGTTCACGGCATAAATGTATATACTGATTGGAGCAAAGAAAGCATCTCAGAAGGCTTTGATGAAGACAACTCTATGTTTTTTATCCTGACTAACTCCAGAGCCTTCACTGAGGAGCAAACAATATCTGTTCATAAGGAAATAGCACTGAATATTTTATCAGTATCGAATAAAAAACAAAAAGATTTCATATTG
>JAWLDD010000376.1:0-2807 GCA_041686815.1 Candidatus Atribacteria bacterium
GATAAGTGGATTAACCAACTTTCATCCTCAACACATATTTGAATGTGGACAAGCTTTTCGTTGGAATTGGGATGGAGAAGGGTATATAGGAGTTGTGGCGGACAAGGTAGTGTGTACAGTATGGAATGGATCTATACTTACTATCGAAAACGCTACATTAGACGACTTTAATACCCTATGGCTGGACTATTTTGATTTAAAAACCGATTATGGGGACATCATAAGGATATTGTCTAAAGATCCAGTAATGCAGGAAGCTGTTAAGCATGGTTGGGGTATAAGGATATTGAACCAAGATCCTTGGGAGACCCTTATATCATTTATTATTTCTGCTAATAATGGCATTAGCAGGATAAAGGCCATAATAGAGAGGCTATCACAAAAATTTGGTAATAGAGTCCTCTGGCAAGACCGTGAATATTATACTTTCCCTGACATAGATGCTCTGGCTCAAGCTCATGAAAGTGAGTTGAGAGAGTGTGGATGTGGATACCGCGGGCCATATATAAAGGGCACTGCTCGGATGATTTGGGATGGTCAGATTCAACTAGATGCTTTAAAGACTATGGAATATATTGAGGCAAAAGAACAGTTGTTGAAATGTCCCGGTATTGGACCTAAGGTGGCTGATTGTATACTTTTATTCTCGCTGGGCAAAAGACAAGCTTTTCCTGTTGATGTTTGGATAAAGCGTATCATGGAGACATTATATTGCAACGATTTAAAGGGTTTTAAGGATATACGCCAGTTTGCAGAATCCAAGTTTGGTTCCCTGGCAGGGTATGCCCAGCAATATTTATTCTATTATGCCAGGGAGAAAAAGATAGGAAAATAAAATCGGAAAGAGCAGCAAAAACTCGATTGACAACGAATGTTGATTTTGATAAACTGTCTTTTAATATCTTTCATGATTTATTGGTGTTTTAGTAATAAAGGACTTATTTGATTTATCCTTATGCGCGGATTATCATTGTCTATTTTAGAGAAAGGAGAGTGGTTGAAATTAGTGATAAATTTGTAAAAGAAGGATTAACTTTCGATGATGTTTTACTCATACCAAACAAATCAGAAGTGTTACCTGGGCAAGTAGATCTAACAACTAACTTGACAAAGACTATAAAGCTAAACATTCCATTGATGAGTGCAGCCATGGATACCGTCACCGAAGCTAGGCTAGCCATTGCCATAGCTCGTGAAGGAGGTATTGGCATTATCCACAAGAATATGTCCATTGAAGATCAGGCTGATCAGGTAGACAAGGTGAAGAGATCTGAACATGGCGTAATCGTAGATCCCTTCTCCCTAACGCCGGATCACCTATTATCCGACGCTGATGCATTGATGAGAAAATATAGGATATCAGGTGTACCTATAACAGTGGACGGCAAATTAGTGGGCATTATAACTAACCGTGATATTAGATTTGAAACGGATTTTAGTCAGAAGATCTCCGATGTTATGACCTCAGAAAATCTTATCACAGCACCACAGGGAACCAATTTACAGCAAGCTCAAGAGATATTGCGAAAATACAAGATCGAAAAACTGCCCATAGTAGATGAGAATATGATGCTAAAAGGCCTTATCACCATCAAAGATATCGAAAAGGCAATTCAATATCCAAATTCAGCTAAGGATGCTAAAGGCCGCTTATTGGTAGGAGCTGCTGTTGGAGTTTCTAAAGATACCATGGACAGAGTACGAGCATTGATTGACGCCAAGGTAGACGTTTTGGCCATCGATACAGCTCATGGCCATTCAGCCGGTGTAATAAAGACTGTCGCTAAGATCAAGGATACCTTCCCTGATGTACAGATCATTGCAGGCAATGTAGCAACAGCAGAAGCTACTAAGGAATTGATTGAAGCTGGTGCAGATTGCGTGAAAGTAGGTATTGGACCTGGATCTATATGTACTACTAGAGTGGTGGCAGGTATTGGTGTTCCTCAGATAACTGCTATCTATGACTGTGCTCAAATGGCAGACCGTTATGGAATACCGATTATTGCCGATGGAGGTATAAAGTATTCCGGCGATATTCCGAAAGCTATTGCAGCCGGTGCAAGTGTTGTAATGATAGGAAGTTTACTTGCAGGTACCGAAGAAAGTCCCGGAGAGATGGAGATATACCAAGGTAGGAGCTTTAAGGTATATAGGGGCATGGGCTCATTGGGGGCTATGGCTGCAGGTAGCAAAGATCGTTACTTCCAAGAAGACGCAAAGAAACTTGTTCCTGAAGGTGTAGAAGGACGTGTACCCTTTAAAGGACCTCTGTCTGAAACCATTTTTCAACTAGTGGGTGGTCTAAGAGCAGGTATGGGATATTGCGGTACACCTACCATCGAAGCTCTTCGGAAGGAAGGAAAGTTCATAAAGATAACCAACGCTTCACTAAAGGAAAGCCATCCCCACGACATATATATAACCAAAGAAGCTCCAAACTATAGCACCGGAGGCTAATACTTTTGGTTACTTAGGCAAAAGCTATGGACAAGCCATCCATGGCTTTTCCTTTTTAATCCCTTCTAGCAGAATATTATGATAATATAGAATGATTATGATAAATGACAAGGAGGTATATGACATATGCAACAAGAAAAAATACTGGTCTTGAATTTTGGTGGAGATTCAAGCCAAAAGATTGCCAGAAAGATAAGAGATCTTAAGGTATATAGCGAGATTTTACCCTACAATGTGTCTGTAGATCGAATTAGAAACGCGAATCCGAAGGGCATAATTCTGTCCGGAATGGGAGATGATGCTAACATTTCCCACAGAGATGAATTTCATGAACAGCTTAATGGTTT
>JAWLDD010000377.1:0-2797 GCA_041686815.1 Candidatus Atribacteria bacterium
GGAGAACAGCATTCTGCCAAGGAATCCTCTAAGATAGATTTCACTTTGCTCAACTGAGAATTGTCTTAACCAGTCCACAAGATTCAACTTAACATCATTGAAAAACTCGGCATTGTCTTTAGGGAAATATGAGGTAGTAATTGTCTGTCCCCATTTGTAGGAACCACTATCTGGCTCCATTTCACCTACGAGAATCTGGAAGAGTGCCGACACGGCATTTTCATCTCCAATAAATGCTATCTTGTCATTTTTATTCACTCTAAAAGATATATCATTAAGGGAAATATCTCCATCAAGTTTCTTGCTAAGATTCTCAACCGTCAGGATTTCATTTCCTACTTCTCTTTCAATTGTAAAACCTACAAATGGGTATCTTCTATTTGATGGAGTGATATCATCAAGTGATATTTTATCAAGAAGCTTCTTTCTTGAGGTTGCCTGTTTTGATTTTGAGGCATTGGCAGAGAATCTCTTGATAAATGCTTGAAGATCCTTGATCTTGTCTTCCTTCTTCTTATTTTGGTCTCTCATCAACTGCAGAGCAAGCTGACTGGATTCATACCAGAAGTCGTAGTTACCTGCAAACATTTTAATCTTGCCGAAATCAATATCCACCATGTGAGTACAGGCTTCATTCAGGAAATAACGGTCGTGCGAAACGACAATGACTGTACCCTCGAAATCTCCCAGGAAATCCTGAAGCCATTTAACGCTTTTTACATCAAGGTCATTGGTAGGCTCGTCCAGAATAAGTATTCCGGGCTTTCCAAACAAGGCTTGGGCAAGAAGTACCTTTACCTTCTCATTTCCCGTTAATTCCTTTACCTTCTTCTGATGCAGGGAAACTGGGATTCCAAGTCCCTGAAGAAGTGAAGAAGCCTCGCTTTCAGCACTCCATCCGTCCATTTCGGCGAACTCACCCTCCAACTCGGATGCTTTTATTCCATCTGCATCTGTGAAGTCTTCCTTAGCATAGATTGCATCCTTCTCAATCATTATCTCATAAAGTCTTTTGTTGCCCATTACTACAGTTTCAATTACACCAAACTCATCAAAAGCATAGTGATCCTGTTTTAGGACACTCATACGTGAATTTGCTGCAATGCTTATTTCTCCTGAATCTGCCTCTATATCACCGGAAAGGATTCTCAGGAATGTACTTTTTCCTGCGCCATTAGCGCCGATAACACCATAGCAGTTTCCTGGTGTGAAAGTTAGGTTTACATCGTCAAATAGTTTTTGGGAGCCAAATCTTAGGCTCACGTTATTTACATTAATCAATTGTTCTTCATCCTCTTTTAAATATTTTCATCATGCCATTGTACCATAAGGAGTGGTATAATTCAACAAAAAAGAACCTTCACAGGTTCTTTAGGCAAATCTATGTGAATAAGTTACTGCCAGACTCCCACTGATTTGGAGTAGGGGTCGCCCTTGCGAGCTCTATTTGCAGCTACTGCGGAATTCCTGACACCAATCCAGGTGAAGCAGGATATAGCCGCGATTGTTCCAAGTCTACCACCAACACCTGCATAAGCTGTGGTTGTCAAAGTGAATAAAAGTCCGATAATTGAAGAAATCATAATCATATCAATAAGAGAAGGTGCATTTTTTCTTGAGACCATTCCACCATATGAAGCGCAGGCTGCTACAACCATAAGAGTTGTACCCATTGAGGGGAAAAAATAAGGAAAAATAATTCCGGATACCAAAGTTACAGAAGCTGAAGCAAGAACAGCTCCTTTATTAAGATAGTTAGCAATTATATAAGTTGCTAAACCAGCTGCAATAGCTGTAAATATAATCAGTAAAATATTCATAGTGTGTCCTCCTATCCAATTAGTCCTGAAATAGCTTTTGTTACAAGTGTTGCTGCAGCTGCGGTTGTTCCACCCTTTCCGCCGATGCCTGCGTAAACTTCAGTTGTTGCTATAATCACCATACCTGCTATCAAGCCACCTAAAAGGGCAATGAAGAAAGATGGAAGTACAGTTAATGAACTCATTCCCACAAAAGAGGAAGTGTATGCTATACCTGCCAATGCACCAGGGATGAAAAGAGCTGCAACTACACCTATCAAGCCACTGGCAACAATGGGACCAAGTCCAAAATGATGATTCAACATCCAGGTCAAAGAAGTGCTCCCTATGGCCAATAATAAGATTTTGATTTTTGATTTATCCATAGTCATGGTATTATTCACCCTCTTTAAGATTATTGTAGTGATCAAAAAGACTTAGTGTAAAAAAGTATCCTACAAGCGTTAGGATTATCATATTAAGAGGACTTGGATTTCCGAGCCCTACTGTCAATAAAAGGCCGGAGCCAGTAGCTGCGAAGGCCGCCAGTCCAATTGATTTTTTTATCATAATAAACCTCCAAAATGCATATTGTTATTTATGTAACAAGATATTATCACGGTATGCAACATAAATCAATAGTATTTTCAAAAAAACATTCAGTATTTTAATAAATCAATAGAAAAATAGCCAAGCAAGTGTACGAATTAGCATAGTAGAGGGTTTTAGAGGTATATATATAAATAAATTTAACAGTATCTATTTTAAAGTGAAATAAATAACAAGCATATGTCAATTATCAATAACTCCAAAATGTCACATATTAGTGTTTAATAGGTTAATTCAGCCGATTATTTGTGATATAATAAAGAAAAGACAATAATCTAAGGGGGATACCTATGTTACTATATATTCTAAAGAGAGTCGCAATGCTTGTTTCTATATTATTGATGCTATTGGGGACGGTCTTTTACTTTTCTGACTCCATTAAATATGAA
>JAWLDD010000378.1:0-2784 GCA_041686815.1 Candidatus Atribacteria bacterium
GGATTGGATTATTATAGCAAAACAGTATTCGAGATTATCTCAAGAGGTATAGGGGCCCAGGGTACCGTATGCGGTGGTGGTAGGTATGACGGCTTGGTTAAAGAATGTGGCGGTCCAGATACTCCTGGAGCGGGTTTTGGCTTGGGGCTGGAAAGATTGTTATTGGCTTTGGAGGCCCAAGGGATAGATATACCTAGAACTCCAGGGAGGGATGTATTTTTTGTAACTATAGGAAACAATGCCAGGGATAAGGCTTTCCAACTTTTGAATGTCATGAGGACGGGAGGATTATCGGCCGATATGGATCATGTTGGGAGAGGTGTTAAAGCCCAGTTTAAGTATGCAGACAAGGCTGATGTTTCCTGGGTATGCATATTGGGAGATGATGAGATCAGCAGGAATGAGGTCAAGGTACGTAGTATGGCTGATGGTAAGGAGGAGACCGTATCCCAAACTAATTTGTTGGAGTATTTCAAGAGTAAGAAGGAAAGGTGAATAAAAATGGGAGAATCTATAAAAGGGCTTAAGAGAACCCACATGTGCGGGGAACTGACATCCCAAAATCTAGGCCAGGAAGTGGTGCTGATGGGGTGGGTACAAAGACGAAGGGATTTAGGGGGACTGATTTTTGTTACCCTTAGAGATAGAACCGGGATAATTCAGTTGGTATTTGACCAGGAGGAATCCGAGTCCCTATTCCATAAGGCATCTGGTTTACGCAGTGAATATGTAATAGCATCCAGAGGTGATGTTGTAAGCAGGGCTCCTGAAGCTATAAATCCTAAGATGGCTACGGGGAGCATTGAAATAAAGGTAAAAGAGCTTAAAATCTTGTCCAGGTCTGAGACACCACCCTTCTATATCGAGGATAATATCAATGTTGGTGAGGCTCTAAGGTACAAATATAGGTACTTGGACCTAAGAAGACCTGAGATGCAAAAAAACCTTATGATTAGGCATAGGATTGCAAACTCTGTAAGAAACTTTCTCAACGATAGGAGATTTTTAGAAATCGAAACCCCAATGCTGACCAAAAGTACACCTGAGGGTGCCAGAGATTATCTAGTGCCCAGCAGGGTCCATACAGGTAAATTCTACGCCTTGCCCCAATCACCTCAGCTCTTTAAGCAGCTGTTAATGCTATCGGGATATGACAGGTATTATCAAATAGCAAGGTGCTTCAGGGACGAAGATTTACGGGCGGATAGGCAGCCTGAATTTACCCAGATCGATATCGAAATGTCCTTTGTGGAAATAGAAGATATTTTGGCAATCAACGAGGAAATGATAGCTGAGGTATTTAGACAGGTGTTAGATATCGAGATATCCCTACCCCTCAAACGGATTACCTATAAGGATGCCATGGAGAGATATGGTCTGGATAAGCCCGATACAAGGTTTGGCCTTGAGCTGGTGGATATCAGTTCTTTAGTGGTTGATTCTGGTTTTAAAGTATTCTCCAATACCGTCAGGGATGGGGGTAGCGTCAGGGGTATAAATGTAAGAGGTTGTGGAAGTAAATTTTCCCGTAGGGAAATAGACTCTTTGGGTGAATATGTAAAGACTTACAGGGCAAAGGGTTTGGCATGGATAAATTACAGTGAAGACGGGATAAGATCACCTATAGCCAAATTTTTAGAACAAGAGGAAATAGATGCTATAATAAAGCATATGGACGCGAATGTCGGGGACCTGTTATTGTTCATTGCAGACAAAGATGAAGTAGTGTTTCAGGCTCTGGGGAACCTAAGGTTGGAACTGGGAAGAAAGCTGGAACTAATACCCATCGATCAATACGATCTCCTATGGGTTACAGAGTTTCCACTGTTTGAATACGACGAAGAAGAAGACCGCTTTGTTGCAAAACATCATCCCTTCACTTCACCTATGGATGAGGATATGGATCTTTTGGATTCAGATCCTGAGAAGGTTAGAGCGAAGGCCTATGACATGGTGCTGAACGGTAATGAAATAGGTGGTGGCAGCATCAGGATTCACAATACCGAGATCCAGGAAAGGATGTTCAAGGCATTAGGTTTTACCTTGGATGAAGCCTGGGATCAATTCGGGTTTTTGATGGAGGCTTTCAAATATGGAACTCCGCCGCATGGGGGGATTGCTTATGGACTAGACAGAATTGCTGCCCTTCTGGCTGGAAGAGCTACCATAAGGGACGTAATTGCATTTCCCAAGGTACAAAACGCATCGGATCTAATGACCAATGCTCCTTCGGAGGTTGATGCAAAGCAACTGAAGGAGTTGCATATAGCAATAGAAAAAAGTGGTGAGGATAAGGACGTTTAGCATATTTATAATTGGTTAACTATATGCGTATAGAATGCTCCACGACTACAACTGAAAAATTGGGAGATTGGGATGATGTCAATGATAGAAATGGGGCAAATTGTTAACGTAGAAGACAGCATAGCAACCGTCAAGATACGAAGGGGTGCCAGCTGCGGATCCTGTACTGCTTGTGGTATGGCGAAGGATCAAAGTGAAATATCCTTTCGCATCGTCAATGATCTTAATGCCCAGACTGGGGATTGGGTAGAGCTGGAGTTAGAATCCAAATCTCTGATAAAGGCCACCCTCATAGTGTATCTTTTGCCTTTGGTTGCCCTGATACTGGGAGTTGTAGGAGGTTATGCTCTTGCCGGCCGGTTATCCGGCAATCCAGATCTGTACGGTGCTATAGGCGGGATACTTTTTACGGTTCTTTCCTTTTTAGGCATAAGAGCTTTGGATCCTATAATAAGAAGGAATGGGGACTACTCCCCCAAG
>JAWLDD010000379.1:0-2776 GCA_041686815.1 Candidatus Atribacteria bacterium
ATGTCGCCATGGACACCCTTGTGCTTGGCTAATGGTTGGCAACTGCCAGCCCCCATAACGGACTTTCACCGTCAAGTTACGCGCCATGCATGGCGCACATAGATACAGAGCCCTTACTTACAAGGGCTCTTTCTTTTCGCCATTTTGGCCAAATACACTACTTTGGTTAATAATGTTTAAAAATACCAAGGTTTATAGTATAATGTCGATTATGAAGGGAATTTACTAAAGGAATTCCCTTTCAGAATTTATACATAGTAAAGCAAACCCATTATCTTAATAAAATGGTAAACTGGATTGCTAGAGGGAAGGGGGAGGTTTCTATGGTATTTCTATTTGCTGCAATAGAAGACGAATATAGTAGAAACAAGTTAGAAGCTTTGTATAATAAATACCATAAACACATGTACAGAGTTGCCTACAGCATTTTAAAGGATTCTTTTCTTGCACAGGACGTGGTACATTCGGTATTTATAAAGTTGATAGATAATTTAGATAAAATAGATGAAATTGACTGTAACAAAACCAAGGCTTTTATTGTTATTATTACTAGAAACCTTTCTATAAATCTATATAGAGATAGGAATAGACGGAATGACATAGGATTGGAAGATCTAGAGAATGTATTACCTGATGACAATCTGCCTATTGATGAAATAATCATCCACGCAGAAATTCTGGACAAAATTTCTCTCAAAATGAAGGAGCTTCATGAACCCTATGCAGATATCTTATCACTAAAATATTTCTATCATTATTCGGATCAGGAGATAGCTGAGCTACTTGATATTACCCATGCCAATGTCAGAACCAGACTTCATCGTGCAAGGCAAAACCTGATGAAATTATTATTAGAGAATGAAGGGTGGGAGGAGAATGAATGGCTTGTCAGACCAAAGGCAAAAAGCAAATGAAAAGATGTTAGAGGCTATGCTTGAATATGCTGGTGCCTGTCATGTGAAAAGCATAGCCGAAGAATTGGATGAGCAATATGAATCATCACACCAAATCCCCTATCCGCCCGAATTGGACATAAAGCTCAGAAAGCTCATCTCTGATTATAACAGAAGGATCAGAATGAGGAAGCTATGCAACACTGGAAGAAAGCTATTGATAAAGGTCGCAGTCTTCTTCCTGATCATTATATTGGGAATTTCCATTCTTGCAGTAGGGGTTGAAGCCTTCAGGTTAAAGCTATTTAATTTTATGATAAAAGTACAAGAACAATACACAAGTGTAAAGATGGAGGATTACAATCCTTTGCCCAATGATCCTCTTAATAGCCTTCAAAACTACGAGGATGCCTATATCCCTACCTATGTACCTAAGGGATTTAGCATCATAAATGCCATTGTCCAAGATGAAATCAAAGTCATTGTTTATACCAATAGTATTGGTGAAGAAATAATATTTAATCAATACGATGATATAAATACGGATTTAAGAATAGACACCCAAATAGCACGGACAGATAGGATTTTTGTTAACGGAGTTGAAGGAATTTTTATAGAAAAGGATGACATGTATACCCTGGTTTGGCATAACAATGAATCTATATTTACGTTGACGGCTAAAGTTGACAAAAATGAGCTAATAAAAATGGCGGAAAGTGTAGAAAAAAATAAATAAAGAAAAATTTTAGAAATATGTGTAACAAATCGCCTCTCTAAATTGTTTAATTGTATGAAGACAATTTGTTGGGAGGCGATTTTTTGTTAAAAAAACAATCGATAGTACTTTCAATGGTCTTACTTGTATGCTTTATTGCTAATCCTGCTGCTGCCTTAGCAGATCAAGAATTCGATGAAATTTTGACATACGATACGGTACAGCCTATGTGGACTTATGTAAATTCTTTTGCAAATGCATTTGACATTTCGGGTTTTGGTCAGGCTAAAGTCCTATGTCAAGTAGTAGCCTTTGACGTAGATCAAATCACCATTCGTTTGAATCTTCAGCAATTCAAAGATGATAAATGGTCAACTATCCAGAGTTGGTCAGCTAGTTCCGAGACCATTTCATGTGAGTTGGTAAAGTATTGGTATGTGCCAAAAGGTTATTCTTATCGGGTTATTAATACCGGAGTTGTATACTTAAATGGCAGAATGGCTGAGCTAGTCAGTTATACAAGTCCAGTACGTGTATATTGAGTGCTGAAATAATCATATTTTATTTGATTAACCATCATCGTTTTAGTTGAATATGTATATGTCTTGTTTAGGCATTTATACATATACTTATCAAAATGTTTCAAGCAGGAATACTGGAGTATCTCACTTTGCCCACCCCCATTCCTATTCCTGCTGTAAAACCGAATCTTGTTGTCAACTACTGAAATTACCTGTGGTAGTAGTGTGACATAACAAGTACAATTTAACTTGTTTCATGCGAGTTCTTGACAAGTTAAAAGGAATTTTCATACAATATTCGACAAAGATTGTATCTGTTGAAAATACGGGCGTACTCGCCACCTGTATTTTCATTTTTTTTTGTCTATGCACGGAAAAAGTCAAAATGAAAGCCAGATCAAGATAATTGTATTGAAATATGAAACAAATCCCTTATTTAAACTGTCTATATAATTATATGGTAGGAAACGGAAATAGTAATAAGGTGGGGATTGCATGCTAACTATAAACTATCTAATGGTCGGAATGCTATCATTATTTTATCTATTTTACTTGATTATGATAAATAGATATGCAAAAAGAGGACCTATGGAAATATGTAAGCGTTTAATAATGTTTATCTATCTATTGTTAGTCATCAAATACAC
>JAWLDD010000380.1:0-2766 GCA_041686815.1 Candidatus Atribacteria bacterium
TGTGCAGTGACTAAAAAGCCTCCTGATAATGAAGGAGAGACTCCTGATAGTAGTCAATCAGATAAAGCACCTACTGAAGAGGAAAAACAAGAGCAAACACCCAAGAACGAAGAAGAACTGGATGGTCCAACTACTGCACAGGATGTCAAAGATGGGCAGTATGAAGGAAAGACTGAAAAAGATGAGCGTGGAAATCACGGGGAAGTTAAGATAACAGTAGAAAACGGTAGGATCACTGAAGCTGAATACATTGAGTATACCAAAGATAACAAACCCAAATCTAAAGAGAACGGGTATGAATATCAGCAAGCTTTGGATGCATTTGAAAAACTTCCAGAAATGCTCATCGAAACCCAGGATTTATCCAAGATTGACACCTATGCTGGAGCAACTGGAACCACAAAAACTTTTAAAGCAGCAGTGATGAAAGCTTTAGAAGAAGGGAAAAAAGAATAATAGCCAAGGATTATCACACCTTGGCTATTTTATGTTCTACATAAAATTTTATTTCATAGCATACCGGTACACCTTAAGAATAATGAATATAATTCTGGATCTGCCTTCTTGATATTTACCGGCTTTAAATTCTTATCGGTTATGGCATGCACGGTTTTACCCTTTGCCAATAAACTATAATCATGCTCTCGAATTACCTCATATTCCATGGTAATTCGCACGCCTGTAAAACCAGTCATAGTTGTTCGTATAATAACTACATCATCGTATAAAGCGCCTTGGATATATTTGCATTGGGTTTCAGTTAGAGGCAGCATATAGCCTCTCTCTTCCATTTGTCTGTAGCTAATTCCCTGTTGCCGCATATATTCAGTTCTGGCAGCTTCAAACCAAACATAATAATTGGAGTGGTGAACCACCCCCATTTGGTCGGTTTCTTTATACCTTACTCTTATTTTGGTATCTACCGTCAACAGTTTAATCATCCCCTAGACAACCTTGGATTTTCCATTATACACGAATCCCTTAACAGGATCTATGGTAACGCATATTCCATCCTGAAGTATCTCGGTAACCTCTTGAGCTCCTACAATGGTGGGTATCTCAAGGGAAAGCCCCACTATGGCTGCATGGGAAGTTACTCCGCCTTCCTCTGTAATAATTGCTGACGCCTTTTTAATAAAAGGCAGTAATGAATTATCAGTGGATTTGGCAACTATTATATCTCCTTCTTGAAACTTCATCCTGGCATCCATAATATTATTTATCACGCATATCTTACCATATGCTGAGCGAGTTCCTATACCCGTTCCCTTGGCCAATATATCACCAATAACGGTTACTTTTATCAGATTGGTGGAACCGCTTATACCTACTGGGACTCCTGCTGTAATTACAATTACATCTCCTCGATTAACTATCCCTGTATGGGTAGCAATTTCTACGGATTTTTCAATCATTTTATCCGTGTTTTCCATACTAGGAGAGATATATGGCCATACACCCCATACTAAGGAAAGCTCTCTATAAGTAGTCTCATTAGTGGTGGTTGCTATAATATGAGATGCGGGTCGATATTTAGACACCATTCTAGCAGTATGACCTGTTCTAGTAGCAGTCACAATAGCTTTAGCATGTAAATCATGAGCAATAGAGCATGTAGCGTGGCTAATGGAATTTGTAACAGTTGCCTCTTGCCCCACTATCCGCTTTTCAAATGCTCTAATATAATCTATGCTATTTTCTACTCTTTCAGCTATTTTAGCCATGGTGAGCAAAGCATCTACCGGATACTTGCCTATAGCGGTTTCACCAGACAGCATTATGGCATCAGTTCCATCAAAAATAGCATTGGCAACATCGCTTGTCTCAGCCCTAGTAGGTCTGGGATTTCTTATCATGGAATCCAACATCTGTGTAGCGATTATAACTGGCTTGCTTGCTTCTATACATTTCTTTATAATGCTTTTCTGGGCAATAGGAACCTCTTCAGTGGGTATCTCAACACCTAGATCTCCCCTTGCTACCATAATGCCATCAGAAACCTTGATTATATCGTCTATGTTCTCTAGACCTTCCTGATTTTCGATTTTGGCTATAACTTTAATACTGGTTCCATTATTTTCTTCTAGCACTTTCTTAATAGCCAAAACATCCGAAGGCTTTCTTACAAAGGAAGCTGCAATATAGTCCACTCCTTGGGATATCCCAAACTTAATGTCTTCAACATCCTTAGGGGTAATGGCAGGCAAGCTGGTAGAAATTCCAGGAATATTAACACCTTTGCCACTCCCTAAAGTACCGCCATTGATCACTCTACAGACTACTTCATTGTCAGTAATATCCTCTACTATCAGTCCGACTAGTCCGTCATCCAGTAAGATGGTCGCTCCTTTACGAACATCATCGGTTATGCCTTTAAAATAAACCGATACCTTAGTTTCGTCACCTTCTATGTCCTCTGTAGTCAAGGTAAACTTCTGTCCTTCTACTAACTTCACTTGACCATCTTTGAATTTACCGATACGTATTTCAGGACCCTTGGTGTCTAAAAGGATAGCAACAGGTAGACCCATGGCCTCTCTCATCTCTTTTACCAAAGCTATGCGTTTTCCATGTTCTTCATAATCGCCATGGGAAAAGTTCAAACGTATAACATTTGTACCGTTTTCCAATAGACTTCTTAAAATCTTCGGATCATCACTAGCCGGTCCTATAGTGCATATAATTTTCGTTTTTCTCATTTTGGCCTCCGATTATTCCGATTAGATTGACAACACCTTTGACATCTCATACATATCTCTATCAAAC
>JAWLDD010000381.1:0-2764 GCA_041686815.1 Candidatus Atribacteria bacterium
GGTAATTCGGGGACAACCTTTGTATATGCACTTAATAGCTAGTATATAAATTGAACAATGAAATAATTACTGAAGGTCATATGATACGCTATATTTATCTTTGAAATATTACTGAGGAAAGAACTCATATATTTTATCCATATATGCCACTTGAATTAATGGACTTCTACTATCATTAAGAAAATGGCAGTGAAAGAGTATTAAGTAAAAATACTTTTATAAATTATAGAAAGGGGTTTTATGATGAAGGATTGTATTTATCAAAGCACAGTTGAAAGATGGTGTGCTTTTGAAGTAACAGTGGAGGGATATTCTGACAAGAATCCTTTTGTAGACTATTATATCAAAGGCGAATTCCAAGGGAAAAATGAGAAAGTAGAAGTAGATGGGTTTTATGATGGTGAAGGCATATATAAAGTGCGCTTTATGCCTTCCTTTGAAGGGGATTATAGCTTTAAGATATTCGGAAATTTTAGCGATAAAACCTATAGCGGAAACTTCACTGTGACCCCTGCATCCGAGAACAATCATGGTCCAGTTAGGGTAGCTAATACATATCACTTTGCTTACGAGGATGGAACTCCCTACTATTCCATTGGCACAACTTGCTATGTATGGACCCATCAAAAACCAGAGCTTCAAGAAAAAACACTGGAAACACTCAAAAATAGTGCTTTTAATAAAATTCGTTTTTGCATATTCCCAAAACACTTTGTATATAATTTTAATGAACCACAGACCTATCCCTATGAGGGAACTCCTTGTGACAGCTCTTCATTGACTAGAGACAACTTCATGGACCCAGAAATCTTCAAAGGTAATGATTGGGATTTTAAACGATTCAATCCAAAGCATTTTCAGCTGATTGAGAGAAGGATCCAAGACTTGATGGATTTGGGTATTGAAGCCGATCTAATTGTTATGCATCCCTATGACCGCTGGGGATTTAGTAGAATGAAACCTGAAGAAGATGATCTTTACTGGAGATATGTTATTGCCCGTTTTGCAGCTTACCGAAATGTTTGGTGGTCTTTGGCAAATGAATATGATGTAATGCGTTCAAAGACTTTCCGAGACTGGGAACGTTATGCTTCTATTATTTGTGAGAGAGACCCATATAATCATCTCCGTTCTATCCATAATTGTATGTCCTTTTATGACTTCACTAGACCGTGGATAACTCATTGCAGTATGCAAAAAGTTGATGTGTATAGGTCAGGGGAATCAGTGTCTGAATGGAGACAACGCTACAAAAAGCCCGTTGTTCTAGATGAGATACGTTATGAAGGCAACATTGAACATGAGTGGGGAAATATTAGCGGACAAGAGCTGGTTAGACGTTTCTGGGAAGCAACTGTTCGTGGTGGATATGCTGGCCATGGAGAGACATATGTACATCCTGAAGATATACTATGGTGGAGCCACGGTGGGGAGCTTCATGGTGAAAGTCCTGAGAGGTTAAAATTCCTTTACAAGATATTGCGTGATGTTCCAGGGCATGGATTAAGGCAACATCGCCTTTCATGGGATACTGTTACTGGAGTTCCTGATTCTCTAACTCCTCCGGGAGATTACTTCTTAGATTATTATAGTTATAGTCGGCCTAGTTCTAGAACATTCTATTTTGATGATACCACAAAATATCAGGTTGATGTCATTGATACATGGAATATGACTATAACTGATGCTGGAATCCACCAAGGTAAATTTACCATCAAACTACCGGGTAGGGAGTATATGGCTATACGCTTGAAGAAGGTAGAGAATTGAAATAGTATAATAATTATGTAGTAAAAGATAAGCCTGAATTCTAAATCTTTCATGGAGATTTCAGGCTTATTCAATAGAATAAAAGGAAAGGAGTAATACTTATGAAGGTGACTATTCTTTCGCAATTAAAAGAAGCGCTTAAGGATGAACTTCCTGAATTGTATGTAGATAGAGGAGTAAAACCACGATTACTGTTAAAACAGTCTGGAAATGATTATTTCAATTTTTATTTCTCAAATAAAATACCTAATACTTTTCGTTGTGCTTATGTTCTTGACTTGGACATAAAGCATTCTGAGAGACGCAGTATATTTAGAGATACACTTAAGGATTATAGTGAAACTATAGAAGGCATCTATGGATACCCTGTCCTCAATATGTCTGATGAGAGGATAGTCCGAGAAAGGAATTATAGCCATTGGATCAGATTAATGAAGCATCGTTGGTACAGCATATATTTGATGTGTAGGAGTCATGAGGTTGATTGGCAAGATATTAGCCAGGTTGTTGATTTCTTGAGACCGGAGATTATTGGATTTGTAGAAAAGACAGATTTCCTACTTCAGAAATTTCCACCACCCCTTAAATAGTATTTGAAAGACCACTAGGACACATGGTAATATATAACATATACTTATTGAGGGGGTAACTTTTGATGGTAGAAAAGGGATTGAATAGGCTATCCTGGGGTTTCATATTCATAATGATTGGTTTTAGAATAAACGGATTTGATATATTACCAGATATCGTTGGATTTTTACTTTTTGCCTCTGCCTTTGGCAGCCTTTCTACCTATAGCGACTATTTCGTTAAAGCTTCAAAGTACAATCTTCCCATGATAATACTTTCTTTATTTTCAATATACCAAAGTCCAGCACAGGAAGAAATTATCCAGCTTGGCCCCCTAGGTTTACTAAGTATTCCTATAGCTATATTATCCTTTGTATTAAATTTGGTAGTAGTATATTACTTGTTTATGGGAATCAAGGACATG
>JAWLDD010000382.1:0-2763 GCA_041686815.1 Candidatus Atribacteria bacterium
CTTAAAAAGTATATGCTTTAGTGGCAGTTTAAGGGAATTGAATGAAGCAGAAAACATGCTTACGGCTATATTGACAACTAGTGTAGCAGTCTATAGGGTATTTATGCAAGAAATTGGGGTTGAACCTAGATTTATGGCTGGACATAGTTTGGGGGAATATTCCGCTTTAACTTGTAGTGGAGCTATCGAATTTAAAGATGCTCTAAAGATTGTCAGATTAAGAAGTATTTTAGCAAAAGAGGTTGCATTGAAAGAAAATGGAACAATGACAATTGTTGAAAATGTAAACCAAAAAATGGTTGAAGAAGCCTGCTTAAGTGCAAGTAGTTATATTGAGCCAGTAAATATTTCTTGTTACAATTCAGAAAATCAATATGCAATATCGGGGACTCAAAATGCAGTGGTAAAAGCGGAGGACTTACTTTTAGAAGTGGGTGCAACTATTACACCCCTTATTATGGGAATTCCATTCCATAGTCCTTTGATGGAAAAGGCCAGAGTGCAATTAGAGAAAGAACTAAACTATTACCAACGCAAGCCCTTTATATATCCAGTTATCTCAAATGTTACAGCACTTCCATACGAATCTGAAGATGAAATAGTTGATAAGCTTTCATTACAGCTTATTAAGCCAGTACAGTGGAGGAATACATTGAAGTACCTTGAACGAGAGGGGATCGACTTTGCAATAGAAATAGGCCCACAAAGCATATTGAAAAATCTTGTAAGGGATGAAGAACTATATTTTGATATATACTCTTTTAATCAAAAGAGTGACAATCAAGTATTATCACAATTATTAAATGCAGATAAGCCACTAAAGAAAATCACAGTAATTACTAAATGTTTAGCTATGGCTGTATCTACAAGGAATCGAAATTGGAACAATTCAGAATATGAAGAAGGTGTGTTAAAACCCTATAGAAAGATTAAAGAAATACAAGAAAGGCTGGAGAAACATGATAAGGCACCTGAAATTCAGGATATGAAAATGGCCTTGGATATGCTTTATACTATTTTAAACACAAAGAAAGTACCTAAGGAAGAACAAATCAGAAGATTTAATAGAATTTTTAAGGAGACGAGAACAAAAAATATTTTTGATGATTTTCTTGAGGGGAGATATGGTCAAAGTGAAAAAATTGGTTGATTTTGATCTTGAACAATTAGATGAAGTTAAAGATGAAGAGATACTTGGTGTTCAGAAAGTATCTCGAAATGATATAGCTATTATAGGAATGTCTCTCAAGTTTCCAATGGCCGATGATGTATATGCCTTTTGGCAAAACATTGTAGATGGTGTTGACTGCATTAGAGAGACGCCCCGCCATAGGTTGCTAGATATTAAGGATTATATGAACTATTTGAATAGAGATATAAATGCTGAGGATTTTGAGGAAGCTGCATATTTAGACAAAATTGATGAATTTGATTACTCATATTTTCAAATATCTCCTAAAGAAGCTAGACTAATGGACATAAACCAAAGACTATTTTTAGAAACTGCCATAGGCGCAATAGAAGATTCTGGATATGGTGGAGAAAAATTAATGGGAAGCAGGACGGGAGTCTATGTAGGTTTTGGAGTAGAGAGTGAATATAAAGGACTTATTGAGGATGTAGCACCAGAGCTGATCTCAATGTCTGTTTCTGGTAATTTAAGTCCTCTTATAGCAAGTAGAATTTCCTACATTATGAACTTAAAAGGCCCGAGCATGCTGGTAAATACAGCTTGTTCCTCATCACTTGTAGCCCTTCATACAGCATGTCAGAGTATTATTGATGGAGAATGTGACATGGCGATTGCTGGGGGAACTCAGACATATGTTTTGCCAATTAGAAAAGCTAAAATTGGCATTGAGGCCCCTAACAATAGGGCAAAAACCTTTGATTATGATGCAGATGGTACTGGTGGTGGTGAAGGTGTAGCAGCAGTTGTCCTTAAAATCTTAAGTCGGGCAATCAAGGATGGAGACAATATCTACGCAATAATCAAGGGAAGCGCAGTAAACAATGATGGCAGATCAAATGGCATTACAGCGCCAAATGCAATTGCACAGGAAGATGTGATCTTAAGAGCTTGGGAGAAGGCAAGAATTAACCCTGAGACAATAACATATATCGAAGCACATGGAACAGGGACTAAACTGGGAGATCCTATAGAAATCGATGGGCTATCAAGGGCCTTCAGACGGTTTACAGATAAGAAGCAATTTTGTGGGATTGGTTCTGTAAAGACTAATATAGGACACTTGGATAATTCCGCTGGAATAGCAGGAGTCATAAAAGCAGTACTCATGTTAAAAAATAGGAAAATACCACCGACGTTAAATTTTAATCGTCCAAATTCCCAAATTTCTTTTGAAAAATCACCATTATATGTATGCGATGAATTACAAGATTGGGAAACAGATGGATTTCCAAGACGATGCGGAGTTAGTTCCTTTGGGTTGAGTGGAACAAACTGCCATATAGTTTTAGAAGAATATAGTAGGAATTCAGTAAGGAAAGAAGATAACAAGGGTAATTATTACGTTTTTTCAGTGTCTTCCAAAAGTAAAGCATCACTAATGGATATGATTAAGGCCTATAATACATTCTTAAAGAAGAAAGAAGAAGTTAATCTTGGGGACCTTTGTTTTACCGCTAATACCGGCAGGGGACATTATAATTATAGATTGGCAATTATCTTTAAAGATAGAAATGATCTAGTTAACATACTTAAATACATCGAGAAAAATTCCTTTGAAAATATTGAATTTG
>JAWLDD010000383.1:0-2761 GCA_041686815.1 Candidatus Atribacteria bacterium
TGGATATTCTGCTATCTTATAGGTTTGGTGAAGCTCCTTTACTGCTGCTTCAATTAGCTTCAGCCTACTTGGAAATATCATTGCCCTTCTTGCCTTTTTCCTTTTCTTTCTGTTCCCTGAGGTGTTTTTCAAGCAGCATAGCAGAATATTCCCTTATTTTTTTCCTATCCTCCTCTGGGAGGTAAGTGGCCCTACACATTTGCACAAATAAATCCGGGTCTATTTTTATGATTTCCTCAGCTTGTTGTGCTGGTGAATTTTCTTCGATGGCATTTTCTCCTGAACCAAAATTGGAGTCAGATTCAATATAGCCAGCAGCTTCCATAAGTTGCGTATATGTAACTCCATTATATGCTTTTAGAGCAATTTTCTTTAATAGTTCAGGGGTTGGTTTTTGACCATTAAATACTCTGGAGAGATTTCCGGCGCTAACGTTTGCATGTTGAGCGAATGTATTTAATGACCTGTCTCCTTTAGCTAAATTCAATAATTCTAGTAATGATTTCTCTGGCACATTATCACCACCTTAAGAATAGTATATATTTACCATTGCGTGTACGCAATAAAATAAACAATTATTTCAAAAAAAGTATTGCGCAAAAGAAACAGATATGATAGTATTGCATTAAAGCAATGCTCAAAAGAAATGGGAGGTGACTAATAGGATGAAAATAAATGTGAAGGCACTTAATGATTTCATTGAAGCAAATTTCAGTGGTGACTACAAGAAATTTGCTGAAGCATTGAAAATAAACAGCGTTACCTTATGGCGTGTGCTCAATAATAAGAGCAATGCAGGAGAAAAGTTTCTTACAAGCCTGATGCTATATTGTAAAATGAACGGACATGAATTTGAATATTTTTTTACCAACAGTGTTGCTTAAAAGAAATGCTTGTGTGAAGAGCACCAGCAAGTTAGGGGGTGAGAGAGTGGGGCTACAGATTGAAAGCTATTATTCGGATTATCCCATAGTATCATTCGCTTCTCCAAAGTTTAAACCTGTGTTATCCCAAAATACGGCTTTTGCTCTTATACAATTATGTAGTCAATATGGGGAGGAAGAAGTCAAAAAGGCAATAGACATAGCGGTGGAGTGCAATACTGTCAGTCTTACCTATATTAAAGGTGTATTAACCGTAGGTCGGGATAACCCAGTTCCTTAAAGAAAGTGCAAAACATAGTGTCATTATTATAAAATGCATAGTTTAAGTATTCCTTGTTGCTAAAGTAAACAAAAGGATTCCTATTTTCGGGTGCTAGGAAATCATCAAATTCAAATACCCATTCAAATATTAGTGAGTAAAGAGCTACATCGCATTCAATGATACTATCTATAAAATCCTTGACTTCTAAAGTACTCCTATTTCGAGTTAGAATTAATGCCTTGCATTTGTACTCGTTGAATTTAGAGATGATTTTATCATGGAACATAACAGGGTTGATATAGCAGCTTATCTTTTCACCATATACAGAAGTGATTTCGATGTTGATTCCAGTTGGACACTCAGATAAAGCTTTTTCATAAGTATTCTTTGATCCAAAAGGTAACGACTCAATATCTAGTTCCCATAGGTAATTAGCCATAGTAGACATCTCCCTTCGACAAGATTGTAACACGTATTTGGGAGATGAACAACACAAGTAAGTTAGGAGATGAGGGAATGGTCATCGCGCCAATAAGGAATAACATTAAAAGCTTCCGGGAACAAAGAGGGTTAACACAGGAAGAGCTGGCAGGAAAGTTAGGCATTATAAGGACTTATCTGTCAAAGCTAGAGAACCAGAAGTTCTCTCCCGGCCCGGAGCTGATGGCAAATATATGCAGCTTCTTCGGCACAAGCCTGGGGGAGATGTTCTATATCAGTAAGGAGTAGGGGGTGAGGCAATGTTACCTAAGGATACAGTTGATATTTTAAAAGAACAGCAAGACTTATTGAACCAATTGAGTAAAAAAGTAAGTCAGCCTGAGCAGAAAATCAATATAACACTTGCTATTGTAGAAATTGCGAAGGTCTTAAATACTTAATCGCTCACATTAAGGTTTTCGACAAGCTTGTTGAAGAATGCTGCAACACTCTCAGCAATTTGTTCATTTATATGCTTATAACTATCATTAGATTCAACATTGGGGTTGAAACAATGATTTTGAATTGCAGTAATGGTTAACTCTTTAGCTATTTCATACTTATTCAACTTAACACCTCCTCCAATGAATTACTCAGGCTTTAGGTAAATTCTACCATAGTGAGGTGTACAATCACAAGAAAGTTAAATCAAGAGAATAGTACAAATTCCATTTCAAATACATATATATAAGGGGGTGCATATCAATGCCAGCGGTTATGCCTAAGGGGAACTTAGTAGAGGAATACAAAATAGGAAATACACGGATAAAAATATATGACGATGCTTATGCAAATAAAACCCCTGAAGATATTGACAGGATATTAAAAAGACTTACGGCTATCGGCTGGGAAATAGTGAGGGCTGCAAGAGCTGAGGGGAAAGATATTTGATGCTGGAATGGCAAAAGAAAAGAAGAGAAGGCTGGAGAGCCTTCTAATAAATGAGAGTAGGTGGGACATGCATGTTGTTTACTATTGAAGAAGCATTGCTGTTGGCTTCCAAAGGATACTATATAAACTGCAGGCGGGGTAACCTTAATTACATTGGCTATGAAGGCAGGGCAAAAGCCCCGATCAGGGTGGGAACTGGATTATCTTAAGATGGGAAGTTCATACTTCCATTATTACACATAAG
>JAWLDD010000384.1:0-2759 GCA_041686815.1 Candidatus Atribacteria bacterium
AATTGATTGAGATAGATGCCTGGTCCGCTGGAATAAAGCCTCCAGCCACCTTTTACCTCAATACTACCATCACGGAGTTTATGGAAATTTTCACTGTAGTCATATCGATCCATAAACATGCCTTCAGAGCTGGAGAAATACAGATTGCTCTGACGCAGCTGGACATTGGGTACCACTTCTTTGATATTAATAGGATTTATTTGGAACAAAGCTTCCCATGCTCTATCTCCTAGTCCAAGTTTTGCTGCAGCTTCGATGTAGCGGATATGAGCGTGAACATATTGAAGGCTTATCTCTCTGCCTACATTTGCAGCTTGCTCAGCACGTACAAATAGGTGACTCACGCCCCCATCGTAGCGGGCTGGCCTATCCATAAGGCGTACACCATCAGGACATTCCAGATGTTCATGAATAAGATCCATGTTCTTATAAGCCTGACCCTTATCCACCAGTTCAGCTATAATGCTCCTAGTCATAGGCAGAAGCCTATATTTAATACCGGTCTTATTATCCAAGGGATGTAGCATATAGGTGAAAGAACCGTCCTCTTCACGGTGCAAAAATCCAGCAATTACACCATCTTTAATTAGCAACCGATGGAATGAATCCTTTATCCTTTCGCCCATATCCAAAAGGCTGTTTCCAAAGTCTTGGTCTACATCCATCAGTGCCTGACCTAGATGACTAAGTGTCTGATAGGCCAAAGCCACAGTCCAAGCGCTAACCAAATCTTCCTTCAGTCCTTCATCAGCAGGCTGCAGGGTATCATCCCAATCCCCGCCAGCGTAGGAAATCAAAGCGGTACCTTCCAAAAAGCGGGCTTTTATGGTTTCAACAGCTCGCTTTATATGCTCTAATAGGGTCTCCTTCTCCTGGGTCTTTTCCCCGTTATGAAGATGAACATAGGGAATAGGTTGATCCAGGATAGAGTAGTCGCCAAACTCCTTAAGATATTCGGCTACACATTTAAGTGGCCAAAACACCACATCCCCGTGGCATTCCCCTGCATTGATGGGATATCGGTCAAACATAAACCATTGAGGCCACTCCTGGGTCTCGAGTATTTGATGGGAAAATACCTCCAAAAGTACAGATCTGGCTAATTCATGGTTTTGGGTGGTAAAGAAGTATTCCATAGGCCCTTGGCACACATCGCGGGTACCCCAAGCTGCGCCACCTGGCTGTTCTAGTCCATGAGGCACCGCAAAATGTACCATAGCGTTATGGCTGTACCACCATGCAATTTCATTTAACTTTTCTAGCTCATTCTTCCCGCTTCCCTCTTTTTCAAGATGAAAGCCTCTATTTAATTGCCTATAAAACCTTTGGAACTTCTCCTTCTCTTGCTCAAAGCTATACACCTTGGCTGGTTTTATATCCTCATTTTCCAACCTGCCCTGTATTATTAGCTGAAAATGACTTCTGTCTTTCACCGAAAGGGTTAGCAGAGTCCCATTCCTTGGTTGTCCGTCTTCAAAGAAGATTCTATCATCGTTCCATTTATAGTCAACGCCGGGCATATGGATATCATAATGCAATTCGGGATAGGGATTGCCCTCCCACTTTTCTTTGTCAGGGGTTATGCGCAGTACCTTTCCATTGGCTTCAGCCTGGCTAAGTACCACTGGAGATTGAAACTCATGCTCACCCATTACCAACTGGTTGGTGATTATATAATCATACGCAATGCCTGATTGGCTGTTAACTTCTAAAACTAAATCCATTTGGCCAGCCACGGTATAGGCCGTCACAATCAGGGTATCCCCTGGAAGTACATAGTACCAGCGAGAATAGTTCATCCCCATTTCATAGGCAGCTGGCAGGGTTAACATACGATATTCTCCATCAAGTTTTATATATATCCGCTGACCGTGGTTTTTTAAAACATTAAGCAGTCCTCGAGGGGCAGATATCATCTTGTGGAAGGAGGTATTTCCAGCCACCGTCTGACCGTTGAACAGCCCGTAAATATAGTTGGTGGAGGTAATGAGACGATTGTCCACAGCTTCAGTGTTCATCTTAGTGGTGATAATGGTTCCATGGGGCCGTTCCACCATAAGTTCCTTTTGCTGTAATACCACATGAGCATGATCAGGTGTAAAGAAGGATAGCAGCTCTCCATCTTCCCGTTCCTCCAGCTTACGGCATTTAAAAACATTGTCAACATCATTTTCCTGCCATTGAGGAGAGGTATAGGGCTTTCCAAACTCTTGGTGGATTGCTACCGGCATGACCTCCTGCGTTTCCTCTCTAAGATCTTTGAAAGCCGCATAGGCTGCCTCAATATCCTCTACAAACTCCCTTTCTCTTATAGCATCTTCATGGTTTGCCCTAAACAAGCCGTAGAAGACAGCACTATACTTGCCTTCTAGATCAACCTTTTCACTCTGAAGGCCAGTATAGGAAAACTCAAATTGGTAGTTCATACTGGGCAAATCCTTGGATAAAGCCTCTGGATAATGAGTTGCTTTATAGGATGTGCCAAAAAATTGCATACCATCGGTGGAATATGCCACCGCCTTACCTCTTACCATTCCCTGTTGTAGGTAGGGAAAATTTCCGCCTTGGACTTGGTTCTGTCGGGAGCATACTACATAGCCGTTTTCAGTATCAAAGATCCTATGTCCTAAATACTGGGCCATATATAGTTCATTGGTCAATATGCCGCCTTTGTGTGCTACTCCGATGTCTTGTCCATAGACTAGATCTACAACTGCTCCTTTTCCCTCCAGTTCAACATTCCACAGCCAAACTCCATC
>JAWLDD010000385.1:0-1033 GCA_041686815.1 Candidatus Atribacteria bacterium
TATGATGCTGTTACTTCGCCCAAATGGATAGGACTTGAAAATTATGTGACTATGGCAAAAGATCAACGGGTACATAAAAGCCTTCAAGTAACAGTAACCTATGTAGGCCTAAGCATACCTCTACAGCTTGGGTTTGCACTGCTTCTAGCTACTTTACTAAAGAAGAATCGCAGAGGCGTTAAGTATTATCGCGCTATATATTATCTTCCGTCGTTATTTGGTGGCAGTGTCGCTGTGGCTCTATTATGGCGACAGATATTCAACAAGGAAGGAATTATAAATCAATTCTTGAGCCTATTTGGGGTAGAAGGGAAAAACTGGATTGCAACCCCAGATACTGCACTTTACACACTCGTTTTGTTAGCGGTTTGGCAATTTGGATCGTCTATGGTAGTATTCCTTGGTGGTCTTAAGCAAATTTCCCCTGATTATTATGAAGCAGCGGAGATAGATGGGTGCAGTAAGATAAGTATGTTTTTTAAGATCACGTTGCCGTTGCTAACTCCGATGGTGTTCTTCAATATTGTAATGGCAATTATCAGTGCGTTTCAGGCCTTTACACCATCTTACATCATCAGTCAGGGCACTGGTGCTCCAATAGATTCTACGCTTTTTTATACTCTGTACCTTTACATCAAAGGTTTCCGGCAATTTTCTATGGGATATGCATCGGCTATGGCTTGGGTACTGCTTGTGATAATTGGTTTGGTTACTGCTATTATGTTCGCTATTGCTGAAAAATGGGTATACTATGAAGATTAAGGGGTTGTGTATATGAGGGTGAGTAAAAAAGCCAGAACTTTTCTATTTCATTTCTTGATTATTTTATTTGGAATTGGCATGTTGTATCCGCTTTTGTGGATGTTTAGTGCGTCTTTTAAAACCAATGCAGAAATATTTACCGGTAAAAACTTTTTCCCTATTGAGCCAACTCTGAACAACTATATAAATGGACTTAAGGGAGTATCAGGCTTCAGCTTTATGAGGTTCTTTGGAAATTCATTTTTAGTTGCCGGACTAAGTATACTAGGGA
>JAWLDD010000385.1:1043-2752 GCA_041686815.1 Candidatus Atribacteria bacterium
CTTGTTCTATGGCAGCCTATGCATTTTCTAAGCTAGAATTTCGTGGAAAGAACATATTGTTTGCTATAATGATGGTAACGCTTATGCTTCCTTTTCACGTTCGACTGATACCACAATACATTGTATTTAATAATATGGGCTGGGTTAATACCTTTTTGCCACTTACGGTACCGAAATTTTTCGCGACTGAGGGTTTCTTCATATTCCTATTGGTTCAATTTATGCGTACCATATCGAATGAGTTATTGGAAGCACCGAGGATAGATGGATGTAACACATTCCAGATATATGCGTATTTCATGATGCCATTGTCGATGCCAGCGTTAGTTACAGTTGCAATCTTCTCCTTTATCTGGACATGGAACGATTTCTTCTCACAGATGATCTATCTCTCCAGTCCAAAAAACTTTACTGTTTCGCTAGCTTTACGGATGTTCGTAGATGCGACTGGACAAAGCTCTTGGGGTGCGCTGTTTGCGATGAGCTGCCTTTCACTAACACCGGTATTTGTGATATTTATCGTATTCCAACGTTACTTGGTAGAAGGAATAACAACTGGTAGTCTCAAAGGCTAATTCCAAACAAATCAAGAAGCTTTATGTGGCTTTATGCTGCGCGCCTTAGATTTTCGGGCATAAGTTCTATTTATGAGTTGCGATAGCCAATGTATTGAATGCGTGGTGATACGTGAAAGTGATAAGGCGACGCAAATTAAAGCTGCATATTTCTCTAAAGGAGATTCTTTTGTGTTTTATTTTATATTAGGAGGCTTGAAAGAGTATGAGAATAGCTATTGGAAGTGACCATGCAGGATTTGAACTAAAGATGAAACTATTAGATGATATTAGAGCGTTAGGCCATGAGATTTGTGATTTTGGAAGCTACGACAAAGAACCAGTGGATTTCCCTGATATTGCTAAACTAGTATGCGATTCTATCTTGAGCTCTAAATGCGAAAGAGGAATAATGTTTTGTGGAACTGGCGTTGGTGCAGCCATTGCATGCAATAAAATACCTGGTATAAGAGCTTCAGTTTGTCATGATATTTACACAGCTCATCAATGCGTTGAACATGATAATGTGCAAGTTATTTGTATAGGCGCACAGGTCATTGGTCATACTGTGGCTTTGGAATTAATTGATTTATTTCTCAAAGCAGAATTTTCTACTAGTGAAGAGTTTGTTAGAAGAGTCGAGAAGCTTGCAAAACTAGATGGTTCCTATAATGCTTAAGAAGTAATGGTAGTATATATTATTAATATATCGGTCTTCAACGATTATGGGCAGAATTAGAGTATAGATGGAGAAAGTATATTCCCCCTAAAGTCGTTGTTGAACCGATTTTCTATTCTCAATATTTTGTATGAAAAAAGCGTAGCTACCTCTATTAAGGTAGTTACGCTTGAGGTGCAATAATCAAAGCTGATAGAATTATTTATAATCTATATAACTAACTCCAAATTCATCAAGTTTCCTAGTAAGATCTAAGTCGTCAATTTCAAGTATAGATATTTCAGCTAAGTACTGAACTTCGCATCCTTCTTCTAGATGTCCTGTATAAACATTATTAAGATCTGAAAAAACCACATGCAGATGTGGCTGACCATCTAAGATAAGACCTTGTATAGCTGATAGCTCAATTGGAGCTTCAATAGTTAAAAACTCATCTTGCGGATTATCTTCTACAGTAGCAATTCTATGATAATTTA
>JAWLDD010000386.1:0-2746 GCA_041686815.1 Candidatus Atribacteria bacterium
AACACCAGAAGACTCTGGAAACCAAAATGGATCCCAATCCGACAAAGCCTCAGAGTCACCAGACTCACCAGAGGAATCACTTGTAACCGAACCAGGCGAGCTCCCTATAGTAACGCAGCCAACCAAATTAACTATTGGATTGGTTGAGGACGCTAGTGTTATCGACTACAATGAAAATCATTACACTAAATATTTAGAGGAAAAGACAGGTATTGATCTGGATTTCTACTTCTTCCCATCGAGTGAAACGACTCAAAAGCTGGAATTGATGGTCGTTGCAAATGAGAAATTGCCTGATATTATTATGAATGTACATCTAGGTGATGCAGGTAAAGCCAGTTACGGGAGGCAGGGAGTATTTCTACCCCTTAATGACTACATGGATAAGTATTCCTATTTCTGGAAACAAACCTACGATGAATATTGTACTGATACCGAAAAATCTTTGATCGACACCCTAAGCAAGTCACCGGATGGCAATATTTATGGCTTTCCTTTTATGGATGTTGACCCCACAGATGCTCAGGTTGAATCATTATATATCAACCATGAGTGGCTGGAGGCGGTTGGAATGGATATACCCACCACAACTGATGAACTTTATGATGCGCTAGTTGCATTCCGCGATAAGGACCCAAATGGAAACGGGAAAAACGATGAAATTCCAATGGTGGGGTATAACAGTGTTGATACCCGAGGAGATCTAATCTTTATACTTATGAATTCCTTCTTATATTATAACTGGAGTGACTATGGTCGTTTTGTAGTAGAGAATGGACAGCTAAGCGTGCCATACATCACTGAAGAGTTTCGCGAAGGTCTTCGTTATATTAACAAACTGTACAATGAAAAATTGATTGCACCTATCAGCTTTACTCAGGACTATAAGCAGTTAAAAGCTATGATTGATCTACCCAAGGATAATGATACAATTGTTGGTACAGTTGCTCACCATCCCTGGAGCGGAAGTCAAGGCTTTACCTATACCGATGAAAACTATGATAAGCTGACAGAATACACTGCTATAGGACCTCTTAAGGGGCCTAAAGGTGTAGCTTGGTCCCCCTATAAAGTAAGCGGTCTCAACTTTAACACCTATATCACTCGAGATTGTGAGCATCCGGAAGTGGCTTTTCGTTTACTTGACTTTATGAGTGAAGAAACTACTAGTCTCACTTCCCGCCGTGGAGAGCTGGGTGTTGATTGGGAGTTCGTTGAGGAAGGTCAAGAAGCTCACTATTCCAAGCTTGGTTATTCCGCTGTATACCGTGTCATAAATGATATTTGGGCAGAAACTGAACAGAACAAAAACTGGCATGCAGAAGTCCATTTTACACCATCAAAGCTTTTTGCAGGATTCGCTACTAGAGAATTTAACAGTGAGATTGAAGTAAAGAGAGATGCACTATACCTTGATGGATTCTACCGCAGATATGGTCAATATCCTGAAGAGATAGTGACAAACCTAATCTACACGGAGGAAGAATTAGAGAGGATAAATGAAATATCCACTACTATTACTTCATATGCAAATGAAGCAAGGGTTTTATTTGTAACTGGAGAACTGGACATCGAGAAAGATTGGGATAACTATTTATCTCAACTCAAGAGCATGGGTCTAGAAGAATGGTTGGAGGTTGCTCAACAGGCATATACAAGGATGTATAAATAAGAATCAGATAGTATTATTCGGCTACTAACAGCTAGAATCATAGGGCTAATAAATTAGCCCTATGATTCTAGCATTAATCAATATTGCCACAAGAAAGGATGACATTATGATGGCGGTAGAAAAAAGAACCCTATACAAGAGAACATGGTTATATACTTTTAAAGAAAAGTGGCAGCTTCATCTATTGATGTTGATACCGGTATTATACATATTAATCTTTGCATATTATCCAATGTTCGGGGTACAGATTGCTTTCAAAGACTTTCAAGCAAGTTCAGGTATATGGGGCAGCCCATGGGTTGGTTTTAAGCATTTTAAAACTTTCTTTAATTCACACATGTTTAGCCGTGTAGTGATTAATACTCTCAGGATTTCTATATATACTATAGCAACTGAATTTCCGTTACCGATAATTTTCGCTCTAATACTGAATACAATGCGAAACATGCGGATAAAGAAATATATTCAGACTATAACCTATATCCCCCATTTCATCTCTACAGTTGTAATGGTTGGATTGATAATGCAGATCTTAAGTCCAGTACATGGAATATACGGTAACTTATATCGCTTGTTTACTAACGGCATGTATCCCAATGATATTTTTAGTCAACCAAGGGCATTCATACATCTATATGTTTGGTCAGGGGTATGGCAGGGTTTAGGTTGGAGCTCTATAATTTATCTCGCCGCCTTATCAGCTATAGATCCGCAACTACATGAAGCCGCTGAAATTGACGGTGCGAGTCGCTTACAGCGACTGATCCATATTGATTTTCCAGGTATTTTGCCTACAGCATCTGTATTGTTGATTATGCGTTTCGGTTCTGTAATGAGTGTGGGCTTTGAAAAGATCTATCTCATGCAAAACAGCTTGAATCTCTCCTTCTCTGAGGTTATCTCCACCTATGTTTATAAAGTAGGTATGACTGCAGGGGCTAATAATTTCTCCTATGCAACAGCCATTGGGTTATTTAATTCGGTGATTAACTGTCTGCTTTTGGTCTTGGTAAACCAGATTTCACGTAAGCTAAGCGATGATGGAACAAGTCTTTGGTAACATGAAGTATAAAC
>JAWLDD010000387.1:0-2744 GCA_041686815.1 Candidatus Atribacteria bacterium
CAGCTTCATCATATATTGCGACTTTTTCTATTCCAAGTTCCGATAATCTGTTGATAATATATTCTGTTAATGATGTGTTTTCTAAAACAAATGCAGCACCGCATTGGCTGTATACCCCTTCAGCCAGAATATAACCTTCTTTACAGTCTGCTAAATCAACAAATCTCATTGACACAGCTGACCTCCTTACTAAACCAAGCTCAGCTTTCTCATTACTTCTACGAGTTTTTTAGTATCAATGGGTTTAACTGCATATGCTTCACATCCTGTTTCCAAAGCACTAAGAACTGTAGTTGCATCATCTAAAGCTGTAATCATTATTATTTTTGCTTGTCTTGAAGCTTCAACTCCCTTTTGTTTTTCTAAATCTCTTATTATTTTCAATGTTTTTACACCATCAAGCTTGGGCATCATTATGTCAAGACAAATAAGATCATAAGGTTTTCCTTCGTCCCAAGCCATCATGAAGGCCTCCAAAGTCTCCATTCCATCAATAGTAATATCACACTCGCCATAAGCAGAAAGAAATCTGGAAATAAATTTCCTGCTGGCAAGATCATCTTCTGCAATAAGTATTCTCATATTATCAAATCCCCTCATAATATTAATAATCTTCTGTCTGCCTTTTAAACTTTTCAAATTCCTCTACAACTAAGTTTAAATATTGAGCCGTTCCTTCTATTTCACCTCTTCTTAAAGCAAGCTGAATCTTAAATACAGCGTTCTTTAGAGGAATAAGATTTATATCTGAAGATAATTCTTTAATTCTATGTGCACATTTCTCGATACCAAATGAATCGTAATTCTCAATAGAATCCTTTAATCGAATAATGTTCTTTTCAATTTCAGCTATTATATCTTTCAAACTTTTAATGTTCTCGATGATTAATTTATCAAATTTTTGTTTACCCTTGTTTTTCACCAATGTCATCTTTATTTTTTCTAATATTTCACTAAAGCTGTTGATTTGTATAGGCTTTGATATATAACCATCCATACCTTCTGCAAGGAACTTTTCCTTATCGCCCCTTAGTGCATATGCAGTAAGTGCAATTATTGGAGTATACCTACCTTTTGACCCTTCTATTTGTCTTATTCTCCTAGTAGTTTCAATTCCATCCATTTCTGGCATTCGAATATCCATCAGAATAACATCAAAGATTTCTTCTTCAAGAATTTTCAAGGCTTCTTTTCCATTATATGCGCTTAAAACATTATGTCCTAATTCTTCAATTATTCGGGTTGTCACCAACTGATTTATACTATCATCTTCAATTAGTAGAATTTTTAGAGGTTCTTCAGTTTTATGTATTATATTTGATATGCTTGGATTATAGTGCTCTGGATTTTCATTTTTTAGTTTGATTGAGAAATTGAATGTGCTGCCTTTGCCTTTTGTACTTTTTACTGATATAGAACCATTCATCATCTCTGCCAATTTTTTTGATATGGCAAGACCAAGGCCTGTCCCACCATATTTCCTCATATGTGAATCTTCTGCCTGGCTAAATGCAGTAAATAACCGATTTATATCTTCGGAAGCTATTCCTATTCCTGTATCTGATACTTGAAACTCTATTTCCACATATTCTTCATCTTTCTGGTTCAATTTTGCAGATAAACTTACCTCTCCTACGTCAGTAAATTTTACTGCATTTCCTAATAAGTTATTTATAATTTGCTTTAGCCTGTGGGGATCTCCGTTAACAAACTTGGGGATATTTTCATCAATTTTATATTTAAGGAGTAGACCTTTTTCTTCTGCCTTTAAAACATGGGGTTTAAGTGTTTGCTCCAGTAAATCTCTTATCTCAAAATTTGTATATTTAATAGATAGCTTGCCTGCTTCAATTTTAGATAAGTCTAAAATGTCATCAATAAGGTTTAGTAGCGTAGCGGCACATTCCTTTGCTGTATACAAATTGTCCTTTTGCTCATCTGTGAGGTTGGTCAGCAAAGTTAAGTCGATCATCCCCAGCATACCGTTAAGAGGAGTGCGTATTTCATGGCTCATATTAGCCAAAAACTCGCTCTTGGCACGGTTGGCAGCTTCTGCATCTTCTTTAGCCTGTCTCAACTCCTCGCTTATGCTTTTCCTAACGGTAACATCTCTGAGAATTGCTATGAGTATTTTTTTCCCTTCTATTTCCACCCCTTTTAAACTTACCTCTGCATTAAAAATACTACCATCCTTCCGATAGGCTATAGCTTCATAATATATACCTGTGTCATTTCCATGGCTTTCTTGGCTACCCACAGGACACCGAGGATCTGGTTGTACCAGATAAAAAATCGATTTATTAAAAAAATCTTCCTTCTCATAACCATAAGCTCTTATGGCAGCAGCATTTGCCTCAATAATATACCCATTGTCATCTGCAAAAAGTATGATATCATTTACATTCTCAAAAAGAGCCAAATAAAAATCCGATGATTTGAAAATATTATTCTTTGAATCCTGGACTGTCACTAATAATCACCTCATAGTCCAAATTATGATTCATCCCATCCACTAGTTTTCTACATATGATATATCAAGGTCTATATTGCTGTTATCTTCAACAAGCAGGGGTATACATACAACCACAGTTTTTGTAGGAGTTAACTGTATATTACTTCCTGTTAAAACTGTTGGCGGGGTTATGTCAATGTTTATATTATTCCTTGAAAAAATCATAGCGGTATTACCTAATATCATATTGCAAAGCTCTGCAATAGCGCTTTTAGACATTTCATCAATTTCG
>JAWLDD010000388.1:0-2709 GCA_041686815.1 Candidatus Atribacteria bacterium
TTAACCCCCAAAGATATTTTTTCATTTCCGACCAAATACAGATTATAAGGTTGACCATTATTATTAACTTCTCTCTTGCCTAGAAGTGTATCAATTGCAATTCTTGCCGTTAAAAGAGAAACTGTATGAGTATTAATACTCCCGCCTGGGAATGTAGGTAAACCGCAATTATATTCTGTATCATTCGGTACCATTGCACTAAAATCAGGTATCTCTCCCTTTTCCGCCATATAATCCATATGTTGTGATATACACTTAAAGCATCCCATCTTTTTATCAGAAACCAAAACAAAACCTGCCACCGAGTTATAGAAAGCTCCTGAATATATTACTTTTTTCCCGTGTGGCACTAATGTAGAATCAATAGCATATTTAGCTTCCTGGTCATCTATTGTAGAAATTACTAAATCACAACTTAACAAGTTGTAAAGGTTAAAGGAATAATCATCCAGCACATTAAAACTGTAGTTCTCACACTTTGCCTTCGGGTTAATATCAAGAATTTTTTCCTTTACCCCATCTACTTTATACTTATCAATATCCTGCAGTGTTAAATCATGTCTACCAATGTTTTGTATTTCAAGTTTATCGTGGTCAATTAAAATGAATTCACCTATCCCACTTCTTGCCAATTCAGTAGCAACTACCGAACCAATCGCCCCAAGTCCTACAAGACCTACTTTTTTTCTTTTTAGATAATCTAAAGCATCCTTATCTTTTACTCGACTGAAAATGTCCTCATAAACTCTGAAGTAAGTAAACCTGCATACATTGGTTTTTAAACCTTCATCGGATTTTCTAATAAAAAATGATTGTCCCTCATAGTTTTGATTTTTATAAATTATTACAAGCGGTATAGGAAAAGTGATACCATTATTTTCAGCAAAATCAATAAACCCTTTTACTCCATATTTAAAACAATTTAGGTAAGACTTAATGTCTGAAAAACTTGTAGGTACTTTACTAATAAAAGGTTTTGAAGTAAAGACTACTATCCCTTTTTCCTTTTTTGCATTATCTACACTAATACTTTTTGGAAGATTGTCTACATATATCTTTTGTTTCCTTGTAAAGATAGCTGTGGCTACACATATTTTTTCACGAATGTTACAATATTCAAAAATCCCATAATCTTGGTCTACATCTCCTGTTAATGGTTCAGGGAAAATAAAAAGTTCATTGTCTCTGTTGTAATCTATTGGAACAATGTTATTTTTATCATATTGGCCGTTTTCAAACCATTCTTTTACCCTGTTTATGATATACTCAATCCCATACTCTTCTTGCCACTGGTTAGGATGATGTAAAAGAAGACAAAGGACACCGTTTGAATTATGGTATCCTTCATCAAAAAGTTCAACTTTCTTTTCTTTACTTTTTATTTCAAATACCACGACCTTAATTCTAACTTTAGGATAAAGAAATGGATAAATACACCTTATGATGAATCTTTTGCCCTTATATTCAAATAAGTATTCTACAACAAAGTGTTTTCCCAATAAGGAATATTCAATAAAGCTATTAGGAACTTTACTTCGATATTCTTGAATAAATTTTATTTCGCGGAGCAATCTCTTCTTATAATATCCATCTCTTTCATACCACTGCAGCATATCACTCACCGAAAGAATCCTTTGTCAGTCTACCTTGAGGACTACCTGTTCCAGCAATAAAAGGAGCCTTCAGTTTATTGTATTTTTGGAATTTTCCTTTCTTAACATCATAATTTCTGGAGGCTGATTCATTGAAGTCAATTTCATCATCTGTTAACTCGAATACAAGGTTTCCATCTTTACCTGTAATATAAACGCCTCCGTCACTGCTGGTATATTCTTCATATAATGCAACAGCATCATCATGGGGCGGCCAATCCTCTTTTACTTTATCGTCACAGTCACATCCAGAAATGACTGTATAATCTGGTGAGATAGCTTCTAATCCATCTGTATATGGTTCATCCTTATCCTTGTCTTGTCCTTCCTCAAAAAAGAAAGTCCTTGAGCCATGGTGACTTGCATGAAGTATATCAGCATCAAGCAAAGATTTATAATACTTGACCACTTTATTTTTCCATGCTTCACAATTGGAATCACCAGCAAATATAATAGATTTGCTTCCTTCGACAAACTTAACCACCAAAGAATTATAATGTACATCATCATTGTCATTGCTTTTCGAACATAAACAGTATGCCTCGACATTACTAACAGAGAAAGACAGCTTATTACTGCCTGCACTTAATTGCTTTGTTGTTATTTTATCCACCAATTCTAAAAAGGTGTCATATTCGGCACACTCTTCCGCATCATCCGATCTTCTAAAACCACTTTCCCATATTTCTCCAATGTCAAAGTTTTCGTCAATAATGTCCAGTCCAGTTATATGGTCTTTGTCTGGGTGGGTAATGACGAGATAATCCAGCTTTTTCTTTGCATTCTTATCTTGAGGTTTGGGAATAGTTTTGTCTATATATTTATATGCAGCATCGTTTGTACTTGAAATGTTACAATCAATTAACATATAGACCCCATCAAAGTCCACAAGAGTTGTATCTCCATGTCCCACATTTAAGAAATGAATTTTCATAGGTATACCTCCTCACAAACTAATTCGTTTTGTAAAGTTAAATGAAAATTGAGGACCTGCCACACTTTCTGGTACAATGTTTCTGCAACAAAACAAATTATCTCCCAGAAAGGAGCAAGTCCT
>JAWLDD010000389.1:0-2654 GCA_041686815.1 Candidatus Atribacteria bacterium
CAATGGTGTTTTTTTGCTTACCATAGGTTTCATATAGAGCTTTAAAAGCTTGTTTTCTCACTTCCCTATTTCTACTCTCCATAAATTGTATATACCTGCCATGGGTAAGTTCAACCTGGTTACCGTTTTCATCGGTAATATACGGAAAACGCATATCAGCATCGTTGAGCATACCGAAGATATGATCAGGAGCAGATGCAATTTCACCTGCCATTGCTAAAATTCTTTCTTCTTGCTCTGACAACACATGTTCTTTTTTCCTCATTATATCCTCAAGAAAATGCTTATAGGGTTTTAGTCCCTCGTAGATTTCAGTATAATCCTTAAGCTTTTCCTCAGGTATACTTAGTATCTCCGGTACCAGATAAGATGTAGCACTGCCATATTCTACTAGTAAGCCCTGTGCTCGATCTACCAGACCTTGACTCTTGGTATTGGTATTGTCCTGGTCCTTTTGCATACGGGCAAAAACGAAAAGTTTTTCTACTTTCTCCATCAATTTTGTGTAAGTATCCAAACCTAGAAATAAACTTTCCGCAGAATCTCCCAATTTTCCTTTATAGCCTTCTAAAGAAGGCAGATTATCCTTCACCCATTTATAGTCCTGTTCCCAATCATCGGTTGACGAATACATGTCCTCCAATTTCCATTTAAATTCATTTGGGATTTCGTCCCTAGTAGGAAGCTTCCCAGCATTCACTTTGTCCATGTGCGTAAGCGGAAAACCCGCTTTACCTCCTTTCTTTCCTTTGAGTTCTTTGCATCTAAATATTGGATTGCTAACTTAAGCATGCCAATGGAATAGACCATAGGCTAAATTGCATATATATAATTAGCCTTTCAGATGCTTAAAATGTTATTTAATGCTATTATACATTAGGAGTGTATAGTATGAGAAAGATCATCACCATCCCAATGCTTGTATTAATTTTAGCTCTTTTATTCATAGGTTGCAACAATAATGACAAATTTAACCCTGTTTCCGATATTGATGACAATACAGAAATAAAGACTCAACAAAAATCGGTTTACATATTACATATGTCAGATCTTGAAATAATCAAGAGAAGCGCAGATTATCTAAAATCTAGCGGTATTAACCTGGCATTTGAAGAGACTAAGATACTATATGAAAACAATCCAACATTATCACCCATATGCAAGGATAAAGATAACCAGGATGTCTATTATAGTGGCGATTATTTGAAAGTCTATTTTTATCCTCATCCTGAGATTCAGGATCAAGGGAAGATATTGTTGGTCTTCATCGGTGAAGATGGGAAAGTATTAGGTTATGCTGAAGAAGATAGCCAAGGCTAAAGCCCTGGCTATTTTTTATTCACTTAGTATTTCTTCGATATCATTCATTGCATTGTCATCCAAGGTTTTACCTGCTGCCTTAACATTTTCTTCGATCTGTTCTGGTCTTGAGGCTCCTATTATTACACTACTTATTTCCGGATGGGTCAGTATCCAAGCCAATGTCATTCCATGATCATATGCCACCTTTTCTAGCTTCTCTACTTTGGTAAGGACATCATCATTAAGATATATGGCTATGCTTTGACCCGCACTATGGTCAGCTGCTCTGCACCATAGACATCTGCAGTGTCAACGTGAAAAATAAAACAAAAAAGGCATCTATCGTTATGCATACCGATAGATGCCCAAATCCTATGCTATTTGTTTAAAATCCTTTACAAAATTCTGGTGTATCTGAAAGCTGTATACCTTGTTAGTATGGATATGAGGCCATTCTTTTTGATCATCAAGAAGAACAATCCTTTCTACTCCGTCTTCCTCAATTGTTACCTCATAAAAATATAGCTTATTATCCTTATAAACTGGGTAACTACCCATTTCTTTTACTATAGCTTCTATCTCTCTTGTGCGCCCTGTTATCAGATCTTTGATGAAATTATAATAAGCGAAAATAGGAGTGGCATACATACCCCAAACAAATATGTCCACACAAACACCTAATACCATAACTATCATTCCAAGCCTATTGCTTACCAACTTTGCAATAGCTATGGAAATGCCAATAAAGAGTAAAAGGATAGCAAAAAGTAAACCCAATATCTTCTTAAATTGCTTGGTTATATTTATTAAATCTTGCTCGGTATACATTGTCCTACCCCCAATATCATGTATAGAATATACTATATATCAATTATATCATAGAGATAATATAATATCATATCATTGGAATTAGAATTTACAATTTGTTAATATAAAAAACATCGGAATAAATCCGATGTTTTCGATATGGTGGTGGCTACTGGGCTCGAACCAGTGACCCCCACGATGTCAACGTGGTACTCTAGCCAGCTGAGCTAAGCCACCTTAGAACAAAAATATTATAGCATGCTTTTCCCATAGAGTCAAATATCTTTTTTTCAGTAAAATCAAAGAAGGATCTCCTAATAGAAGATCCTTCCTAAAAGGGTTATTATGATCCTGGCACAAGTAGATATCTACCTTTTAACAGCAACACACTACTTTTTCGGATCCGTAATGGAATTAACCAGATCATAAGTGAACCCTTGTAAGAGTATTGTTGTCGAAAAACTAAAAAATAAACATGGTAATTATTCTTTTTTGTACATTTTAATTGATTCAGTCAAATCTAAACCCGTAGGCAGTTTTATTAT
>JAWLDD010000390.1:0-2629 GCA_041686815.1 Candidatus Atribacteria bacterium
TATTTTAGAATAAAACCCCATATCTGTAGAATACATCTTCTGCATCATAACACAAATATTATAATAGGCAAAGGTACGAATATACTTATTCCTATTATTCAAATACCCCATTTCATTTGCAACGCGCAATACCTTTCTTCTTGTTTCTTCGCTAACACCCACCTTATTATTCAAAGCCAGTGATACTGCATTGATGGAGATACCAAGTTTTTGTGCGATATCCTTCATAGTTACTCTCATTACCATAATACTCCAATCTACGGATTATATATCAAACCAAGCCTAAGTGATAGTATAGATCTTCCAATGTTATATCTGCACGACAAATTTTATCGTCAGATGCGCCATAATAGATTTGGATTACACCCTCTTCTAAGATTGCCCCACAGGTAAAAATAACATTACCAAAGAAACCCTCAAGTTCATAAACTTCTTCTGGTTCCATAAGAGGTTCTCGGGATTTCGCAATAATCTTGGTTGGATCATCCCTGTCTAACAAGAACGCACCTAGGCAGTACCGATTATTTCTATCCGCTGCATGATATATTTTTATCCATCCTCGGTCTGTAAGAATTGGTGGAGATCCACCACCGACCCTTCCTGCTTCCCAACCGGATTCAGTTACTCCGAAAAAATGCTTATGGTTTCCCCAGTGGATTAAATCATAGGATTCAGAAATCCAAATATCGGGACTTCCAATTGCTTTAGGAACCGGACGGTTAAAAGCAATAAATTTGCCACCGATTTTCTTTGGGAAAATTGTTACATCTTTATTCTCTGGTAGAAAGATAAGACCTAAACGCTCGAAGGTCTTAAAGTCTCTTGTTGCAATCAATGCTGTACCAGCACCATTTGGAGAAACCGCAGTGTAACTTATGTAATATAAACCATCAATCTCAGTAATACGAGGATCCTCTATCCCCCAAACTTCGTTTTCTCCGTAAGGCATAATGGTAGGTTTTTCATCTATCTTAAAATGCATCCCATCACTAGATCGAGCAATTCGAAGATGGGATAGGCTGGTCAAATAAACAACATCGCTATACCCATCACGTCCTCTAGTTATAACCCTTGTATCTGAAAAGTTATATTCAGGATATTTGTTTTTTTCCAAAACAACTATCTCAAAATCATTTACCCCGTTTTTTTCTACAACTATGGGAAATGAAATTGTGTCTTCATGTTCACTCTTCACTGATTCTGCAACACGGCAAAGCAGAATATATTCATCCCCATATTTTATAGCTCCGCAATTAAACACTCCTTCGACTACAAAGTTTGGCCTTGAAGGTTTTACAGCCTCTGGTGTAATTAAAGGATTCATTGAATTGCGATGTACTAAAGAACGATTATTACCAACACTTTTGGATTTATTATTGCTTTCTATGTACATTTATGAACACCTACTTCAATAAAAATTAGTATCTTGCTTATATTGCTTAGAGAGACAAGTTGCCAAATAGTTAACACTAACTCAAATGATACACTATATAAAGTTACGTAGATTTGGTTTATGCATTTATTTTCTCATGATTTGTACTTGAATTTCAACATATTTTTGCTTGAATCTTCTACATATTGTAAAGATTTATATGATAACCAGCACCTATATCATAACAATCTGCTACGTATAACAAACCCCTATCAAGTATATTTCCCTGATAGGGGGTTTTTGTGTTTACATCTGTACCTATATACCTATCTGTATCTATATACCTATAGGGTTCTATCCTTAGCCATTAATATTCTAATAGCCTCTATGGCAGTAGTTATTGCTCTGGTATTATCCTTATGATGAGGATTGTCCAAATTGGCTTTGGCACGCTCTTGATTCCACAATACATTGAGCACGCAGCCTGCACGGGCTCTTAGGTAAGAGGATACACAAAACAAGGTAGCACTCTCCATTTCCGATGCTAGGGCCCCCGCCTTGATCCATGCATCCCATCTGTTCAGTAATTCATAGCCAACTGGCATTCTCTCTGGATCATGTTGGCCATAAAAGGAGTCCTTAGATTGTACAACCCCGGTGTGATATCTGTATCCCAGTTTCTCCGCTGCCTGTACCAGCGCTTGAACAACCTGAAAATCACCTACAGCAGGAAATTCTATGGGCATATATTCCCTTGTAGTGCCCTCGCTTCGAATGGATCCGGTGGCTATAACTATGTCTCCCCCAACCACTTCTAGCTGCATTCCTCCACAGGTGCCCACCCGTATAAAGGTTCTAACTCCCGTCTTATACAATTCCTCAATGGCAATAGCAGCTGATGGTCCACCAATACCAGTGGAAGTAACTATAACCTTTTCTCCATCTAACTTACCTATCCAGCTGGTATATTCCCTTTTGGATGTAAGAAACTTAGGATTGTCCAAGTATCCAGCTATTTCCTCCACTCTTTTTGGATCACCGGGCACTATGGCATACTTGGCACCATGACTACTATCAAGATTGATATGATATTGTTTATCCAAAGCTTAATCCCCTCTTTGCATATTATTAAATGTCACAAGATTCTGTATTAGGCTACAACTTTATAATATCAACTAATCTCGTTAATATCAATATTTTCAAGTCTAATTAAGGATTATCCCTTGACATGAAGGCAATTCCTCCATAGAATATACT
>JAWLDD010000391.1:0-2623 GCA_041686815.1 Candidatus Atribacteria bacterium
ATGGTTTTCAGGATCAGGGTTAAAGAAGAATTCTACACAGCTATCGGTATACACTGGCTCATTCATTTCTTTGTATACGGCCCTAATCTCTTTTTCATAGGCTGTGTAATGTAGATATAGCCTAGTTTCAGTATAGAAAAACCTTACCTCAACCTTGGGCTTGTACCCATTTTCATCCCATGGATAGTCACTGATGATGATAGGGTCTATGCTCTGCCATATGCTTTGGCTTATCTCGCTGTCCTTAACCCTTTTCCACCTACAAACCTTACCCATATCTCTCACCCTTCCCTTCTTGTTAAACTAATGTCCCCTTATAGAAATGGCTGACATTTATAAACCTCAGCCAAATTTGAATATCGCTCCTATTACCCCAGCTGCAACAATATATACGATGGGATGCTTTTTATACTTGTTGGTTAAATACATTAGTACTCCAAAAAGAATAATGGATTTTAAGTCAAATAGGTCTAATAGTTCTTTTGTGTCAACATATTTTTGCAGGTTAAACAATGAAACTTTGGCTACCTCAAAACCTGCTACTGCAATAAGCCCCGTCACTGCAGGTCTGAGTCCATAAAAGCCTGCTTTTACCATGGGATGTTCTGCAAATCTCATGAAGTAGTGGGCAACTATGAGGACTATTATCAGCGATGGAATAACTAGCCCTACCGTAGCAACTACTGCGCCCCCTATTTTTGCGGTTTTAAAACCTACATAGGTAGCCATATTAATCCCTATGGGACCAGGGGTGGATTCGGATATAGCAATCATATCTATCAACTCTTGGGTAGTTGCCCAATTGGTTCTCTGTATCAGATCTTGAAGAAAAGGTATAGTAGCCAGTCCACCACCTATGGCAAATAGGCCAATTTTCATGAATTCAAATATCAGTTGTAAATAGTTCATTTTTCCACCGCCTTCCTATAGGATAATGCAATACCTATAGCTGCCGACAAAACAATAATGATTATCGGTGAGATTTTGGTTAAGGCAATTATTAGGAAGGCCGCTATAAATAAAATCGCTCCTGCTATGTCCTTGACCGTTCTCTTCCATAGATTTATAACAGCGTTCGCCACCAGAACAACAACCGCTACTCTAATGCCTGCAAATGCATGTTGGACTATTGGGTTGTCCTGAAAAAGCATTATAGAGCTAGCTATAGTGATGATAATGACCAAAGAAGGAAATACCACTCCAGCAGCTGCTGCTATAGCACCTAAAGTGCCTTTTACCTTATATCCAATAAACGTTGATGTATTTACGGCAATAACTCCAGGTAAACACTGGCTAATGGCATAATAGTCTACTACCTCTTCATAGGTTATCCATTTCTTCTTATCCACTACTTCCCTTTGAACAATTGGGAGCATGGCATAACCGCCTCCGAAGGTAAAAGCGCCTACTCGGCAAAAAACAAAAAACATTTCTAATAGTTCTTTCACTAAACTCTCACGCTCCTATAACATATCTAGTACATCAATAGCTTGTCTTAGTGCAACGCCCATTGCTATATAAACAAAATATCTTTGATTAAACACAACACTTACATTTTAATAGTATTGGGCATAAAAAGCAACATAAAGAAGCCCGAGTGTAATATCCCCGGGCTCTGATTCTCTATGCATTAATAGCGCTTATCTGCTGTTCTTCCCTAAATTGGTTGGTATATAGCCTGTAATAGTATCCTCTTTGTCTCATCAATTCCCTGTGGTTGCCTTGCTCAATCATTCTGCCATCTTTGATTACCAGTATTCTATCAGCTGTACGGATAGTGGATAGACGATGGGCTATAATAAAGCTGGTTCTTCCTTCCAACAGCTTGTTAATGGCATATTGTATCATCTGCTCAGTCTCAGTATCTATAGATGAGGTAGCCTCATCCAATACTAGAATCTTAGGATCTGCCAATATAGCACGGGCGAAGGAAATTAGCTGCTTTTCACCAGTGGATAGCCTGTTTCCGCCCTCTCCTACCTCTGAGTCGTAGCCATTTTCCATCCTCATAATAAAGTCGTGAGCATTTACCAGCTTTGCAGCCTCCTCGACCTCCTCATCGGTGGCTTCCAGCCTGCCATAACGGATATTCTCCTTAATGGTTCCGCTAAACAGGTGGGGAGTCTGAAGCACATAGCCTATATTTGACTGCAGCCAAAGCTGTGATCTCTTACGGTAATCCACCCCATCTATCAGGATCTGACCTTCGACAGGTTCATAAAAACGGCAGATAAGGTTTACTATGGTGCTCTTACCTGATCCGGTCTCACCTACTAAAGCTATGGTCTCGCCCCTTCTCACATCAAGGTTGAAATTCTCCAGTACCTCTTCCCCATCCTTATAGGAGAAGGATACGTTTTTAAAGGAGATATCTCCCTTTATTGCTTCCCAGTTTTCACGCTTAGGAGCAAATTCCGTGCCGTACCTTTCTATTACCTCTGGGATATCCTTTATATCCGGCTCGGTGTTTATCATGGACATTACCCTCTCGGCTGAAGCTTGAGCATTTTGAAACTCGGCTATTATCCTAGCCAATTCATTAATGGGGTGAAAAAACTGTGTGACATAGGATATAAAGGCTGATAATGTACCAAATCCTATAGTCTGAGCTATAACCGAATTA
>JAWLDD010000392.1:0-2594 GCA_041686815.1 Candidatus Atribacteria bacterium
GGATCATTACTACAAGCGGTGACTCCTTTTTCTTCGTTAATGCCAGTACCATATAATATAAAACCAGGCTTTCAGGAACAGACACACCTAAAAAGGGGATTAACGGCATAACATCCATCGCAATACCCCCTTAAACATTATAGTCAGAATACTTCATAAGCTCAGATATACGGTCACGGCTAAGTAAAGCCTTGTCTTCACAATTATTAAATTTTATCTCATAATACGATGAATTGGGAAAAGAGACTATCTTTTCAATCCGATCGGTGTTTATAATGAAAGATTTATGGGAACGAAAGAATGTTTTTCCTAAGTACTTCTCCAGTTCCTGCAGGGTTTGTCGGGTTTTAAATTTCCCGTTGGTACAGGAAATAAGGGTGTGACGTCCGGACTTTTCTATATAAAATATCTCATCCAGCTTTATAAAGACTCGTTCATTACCCAGATTTATTGAAATTCTGCAGGTCTCCGTATTATGGGAAGCATTACTCTTTTTTGATATTCCCAGCATCTTATATATGCGCCGAAAAGTAGATTTTACTCTTTCCTCATCAATTGGCTTTAATATGTAATCGGATGCATACAGTTTGAATGCATTGAGAGAGTATTCCTGATGTGCGGTTATAAAGACTATTGCTATATCCGGTTTTATATCTCTCAGCTTTTCAGCTAACTCTATTCCTTTCATATCAGGTAACTCAATATCTAAAAAAGCTAAATCCGGGTTCTGTTCTATTGTAAGCTTAATGGTATCCTTAGCATTCTCTGCTGTTCCTATAACCAGAGCCCCTTCAAGCTTACTAAGAATCGAGCATAGTAATAGCATTACTCCATGTTCATCATCAGCCATTACAACTTTAACAGGTAACAAATCATGCCACTCCCTTTCAGGATTCCTTGGCAAACTTGCAAACACCTTTCTGGCAAATCATAGTCATAATGGCTCGAAGTCGTTGCTATATATAGTGCAAGTTGTATGCAAAAAGGCTCACTGATGTTGTAAAGCACCAATGAGCCTAAAGCAGCGTAATTCCGGCAACCCGGCCATCATAGCGGAAAACCGCTTTAGACCCGAGGCTTTGCGTCCTTGTCTTTCAACAAGTTTGCCTTTATCGATTTTATTCATGTTTGATTACACTTACTATTATATACCAAAGGCCTTGTTGAAATTTGTCAAAGTGTGTTAGTTATTTTTCTTATAAAATGAAATATCTAAATTTATGGCTTGTTCCTATGCTTTTGTGTTAACCAAGATAGGTATCGCCGTACTTTTGATGTATCTTTCTTATAGAACTTCATATTTCCTATAGCGAACTGATTACATCTGAAACTCCACGCATTTTAATTCTTTTCAACGGACCTAAAATAGAAACTGCTGTTACTATGAGTACAATAATTAATATCAAGATAATTTGGGTAATTGGAAAATTCCAAGCAATATGGTACTGTGAAAGTAAATTTGAAATTAGTACCTTTTGTAACAGAACACCCAAAACACACCCGGCTATACACCCTGTGGAACTATATGTCAAAGCCTCGATTAAAACCATTTTATCAAGCTGCGTGCCGGACATGCCAATTGCTCTCATAACCCCCAAATACCGAGTTTTTGATGCTACACTTGTATTCATGGTATTTATGATATTCAGAATGCTAATTAAAGCAATTACTATAACAAAACCATATATAAAAACTGCTATTGTCATAAAAGACTGATCATTTTCAGTATTGTACTGACGTTGGTCATTAAGTGAAACGGAACTGTCCAGCATTTCTCTAATATTGTTTATCGTTTCTTCCTGCTTCAATCTACTGAGCTGAATGTCGATTACCTGAAAAGTAGATTTTGCTGTTAATTCAGTAAATAGCTTTTCCGTTGTTAGAAATGTAGTCAAGGCAAGCTGAGGACTACTAAAGGGAGCTGAGCGTAAAATGGCCATGACCTTCATTTCTTTGATTCCAGAAGATGTCTGGATATAAACTTTATCACCTATTTCAAAATCAGCTGTTTCGATAGTAGTATTGTTTCTTAAATGTGTCTCTACAGCTATTATTCCATTTTGCCCATCCAGTTTTTCTTCTGAAAGCTCTCCTTCCAACAAATCTGCTTTTGCCCATTCAAGTTGGTTCTGGTCATAAGATATTAGCCATGACTTTTCTGGTGGAACAAATAGCCCGTCATTTGTTTCTGAAATTGCGCCTACATGTTCTATATATATGTCAGTCAGCTTTTGGGGAGCAAACGTTGCGTCTACATATCCAAACATTCTGCCGTAGGCTTTTTTTACACCGTCTAATTGGGACAGTTTTTTATAGAGTTCATTACTTAATCCCTGTTCTGAAGTCAGAGTAATATCAGGTGAATATGGCTTCGTCGTTCTCATCGACGAATACATAAAGTCAACAAGCACTTGAAAGCCCAAGAACATAATGATACTTACAGCAATAGAACATGACATTAAAAATAAAGTTTTTTTCTTAAGGATGGCATTATTAATTCCCATGGCAACCTCTGCATGGAATATTTTCATTAACAAACCTTGCTTTTTTTTCTTAGATATTTTAAACCCACTGTTTCCTGACACCGCAGTAAT
>JAWLDD010000393.1:0-2588 GCA_041686815.1 Candidatus Atribacteria bacterium
AATACAAGCAGTACAATATCTCTTTCTATTCCATCACTAGCATCAAGAGAATAGTATGCCTTGTTTACCCGAATGCGCTCGTATTCCGCATGTTCTTTTCGCTCAATCTGTTTGATCAGTTCAGCGACTTCATCTGCAATTTCAATAAGAAAGTCAGATTTATAAAACGGGTATAAATCCCGTAAATTGATCTTCTTCATATTTGAACCTCCGTTTTGATTTTTTTGTTGAAAAACCAAAACAGAGGCGGAGGAGAACGGCACCCAATGCAATTCTCCTTTTTTCGACAAAAAAAGCCTACTTGGACACAACCCAAATAAGCTTTCTCTAAAACTGAGCTATTATATTTCCTAATATTACGCTCTGTCAGTTCTACTTGATGCCCACATTTGCCCTGTGATAAAAATGAGCTTTTTTTAACAGTTGGAGATTAGTTGTGAGACAAAAAATGATGTCAGCTTCATCAAGCCCTACCGCTATCTAATAGCGGATGATGACCCTTCGTATTATGCTGGATTAACATTATAAAACCCTCCAAACCCGTAAGCCTGAAGGGGAATTCTTTAACCATGCGAAAACCCCGCCAAACTCACACTTTTTTTTATTTGGCGGGTATCGCCTATCTAATAACTTAATGTAAACCATATCTAATATGGAGTTATTTGATGGTACGCTCTATTAGTTCTTATTTTTTTAGCTCTCATGTATCGTTTAACCTCCTAAACAGGAACTGTAAACTGTTATCGGAGGTGAACCAGTGATGCACAACGATTTAGATAGTTTAGGTGAAATTCTTAAAGCTGCAAGAAAAAGCAATAACCTTACCCGTGAACAATTAGCAGAAAGAATAAACATATCGCCCCGATATTTGATGTCCATAGAAAACGAAAATAAAAAGCCAAGCTATAGTGTTCTTTTTCGTCTCATCCGTGAATTAGGCATATCAGCTGACGCAATTTTCTATCCTGAAGGTAAACATACCAATAATGAGATAGATCAAATTACTCGCTTGCTTTACCAGTGTGATGAACGCGATCTCAAGGTTCTGTCAGCAACAGTTAAAGCTTTATTGGAAACTAAATGATGCCTGATACCCTTTTTTGTTTTCCGTTACTGCAATTTTGAAGACATTGGTAGCTCGACAACCTTTGCACCGGCCTACTTATCTACATTCAAATACACGATATCAAATCTAAAAACTCAATACGTAACAAGTAAAATAAAAGGGAAAAACCTGCCAGACGAAAAGCGGGCAGGTTTAGTACACACAGTAAATGCGGCAACCAGGCTATCATAGTGTTACTAAGCACCTTAGACCCTTTGGCTTTGCGTCCTTGACTTTCGACAAGTTTGCTATTAACGCTCATTATTTAATTTATTCCATAAAGGCTTCAATTTCTTTTCAATTTACTACCGTTATATTTTATATACTACTACCATGGCCGGTTGCCTTTGAGTTTTTTCTACTTTTTTAAGTTCTTTGGTGGCTCCGGCTGGTACATAAGAAACATGCTCGTTGTTCCAATATTCGTCATGGCCACTACAGCGAACACTGCTGCCAATCCTTGAAATAGAGATTTGCTAATAAATTTTAACATTCTAATTCGCCTCCCTTCTTATTTAAAGTAAGCAGGAAATCGCATAAGCCAATAAATCTATGTCCCACAGGTGTTAATGTAAAAGCTTGCCAAAGCAGTGCAATTGATATAACCCAGGCAGGCAGGCTATTAGACCCCAAGGCAATAGCAGTTATAGATAAAATCACAACTGTTAGTAATGTGTACCAGTGGAAGGCTAATTCTATTTTCTTGTCCTTAAAAGGTTTATTGGAAGGAGCCTGTGGAGGATAGATCCAATATAAACTAAATGTTAATACGAGAATGCCAAGTAAAATAGCAGGATGTAACTGCCGGATAAATGTGTAATTTACTTTGATGGAATATCCCAATACTGTAAATATGAAAACACTTGTTGCTAAACACCTATAGTATGCTGAACAATGTGCCCCACCTGATAAGGTGCGAATGATGCCAGTTACGATAAGCAATATCGCAATTTCAACAGTAATATCCATGATAAAAGCAAAGGAAAAAAGAATACTCAATTTAATAATGCTGCCTACCAAAATTTCTGCACCGAAAGATAGAACCTCTGTATGATCTGCTCTGGAAACTTTTTTTGCCACATATGCTCCTAATGCTTGTCCAATTTTATGAATTGAAATTTCATTCATCTATGTCACCTCTGGTTCCATAGTATCACTTATACCATATATTTCCTAGGGTAATTGTGCAACCTGTTGAAATAACGTCTTAACTCGTAAGAATTGCTGTCTGAATCGTTGTATTTCCCAAAAGAATAAAGTCCCTTTAACAGGGACAGAGAAAATAAGGGATTTTATAATAACAATAATTCTTATCATTTCCATAGGGGATAGACATTATTTTCAAAGCAGATATTATTTACAGCATAATGTCTGATAACAATTTTTCAAAATCAATTTGGCTTAGTAATTCTTTAATATAGTGGGAAACTTGAGCATAATCTTCGATAACTCGTATTAACACATACATTGCAGGTGGACGTAG
>JAWLDD010000394.1:0-2574 GCA_041686815.1 Candidatus Atribacteria bacterium
TGCAATTGGTATAGTGGATGAAGCTGGAAAGATAATTCATAAAGATGAAATCCCTACTGGGGTAGGCCGTCCTTTTGAGGTTATTATTAAAGACATGGCTGATCTCATTAGTAAGGTCATCGATGATTCCGGTTATAAGGTGGAAGATGTCAAATCAATAGGTGTAGGCTCACCCGGTTTGCCTGATAAGGAAAAGGGTACAATTTCCTTTGCAAACAACCTAGGTTGGACTAACGTTCCCCTAAGAGCAGAATTACAGAAGTATTTTGATTTACCCGTATACATAGAAAATGATGGTAATACCGCTGGGCTTGCTGAATCTGTTGCAGGTGCATGCAAAGGTGCGAAAAACTCTATGACCTTGACTCTGGGAACAGGGATAGGTGCAGGTATCGTGATAGATGGCAAACCATACAGTGGATCTCATTCAGTTGGTGCTGAAATTGGTCACCTAATTGTCCAAGTAGATGGCATTCCATGTACATGTGGTAATAAGGGCTGTTGGGAAAGGTATGCTTCAGCCACTGCTCTTATAAGGGAAGGCAAAGAGGCAGCCAAAAATAATCCTCAATCTCTTATTTATAAATCAGTAGATGGGGATATAGATAAGATAACAGCAAAAACAGTTATAGATGCTGCTAAAGAAGGTGACGAGGTAGCTACCAAGATCTTTGAACGATATATTTATTATCTAGCTATGGGTATAATTACAATAATTAACTCATTTGACCCTGCTGTTATAGCCATTGGCGGTGGTGTAGCTAAGGCTGGTGACTTTTTGATGGACGCATTAAAAGCTAAGGTCAAAGAGCATATTTTCTATAAGAGCGCACCCTATGCGGAAATAACCATGGCTTCTTTAGGAAATGATGCAGGTATAATAGGTGCAGCTATGTTAGGAAAACTATAAGTTTATTATATGGAATACCCATTATATGAGGTTAATATAAATGGAGTAAAGGGTTTTATCTCTGGTAGGAGGAATTGCTGTGAAGAGACGCATAAAACCATTTACTCTTTTTCTTTATATTTTTATAATAGCCTATCTAATCTTAGGAACAAAAGTATTCTTAATTGATACCTCTCTACGAGAACGATCCAGAAATAATGAAAATGGACAAACTAAGTCATGGACTGGAATTATAAGCCTTTGGGATATACCATATATTGAAATGGGAACAGGTTCTAATACAAGCTGGTTAAATGCTCGGATTGCGGAATTTGAAAGGAATAATCCAGGAATATTCATTGATGTACGAAAAATGATACCTCAAAGGGCTGAAATGTATTTTGCAGGAAATGTAGATAAGGAAATACTTCCTGACATTATATCAATATCACCTTATGAGGATTTCGTGCCCCTTAGCCTATATGAGGATTTGAAAGAGCATTTTGATGAGGAGGATTTCCATAGATTTAAATCGCTGGCTCTAAAAAATGTCTTTATAGATGATAAGTTGAAAGGTGTTCCCATTATGATGGGAACATATGCATTATTTGTTAATAAAGATATTTTGGAGGAGCGCGAAATTATATTAGAGGATAACCAGATTAATTATAGAATACTAGATAGTATAATAGAAAGTCTCACATTCGTTAAAAAGGAAAGGAATAAGGATATCAACTATTACGGATTTAGCAGTTATAATACCCCTTATTCTAAACCCATCGTAAGTATGATTTACAACGAAAGTGGTAAAATACAAGATGATTATGGATACAAATATATATATCAATGGCTAAGAAAGGAAAACACCGTTCCAGAAGGAATAGAAAATATGAATAGCGATGTTGCAATGAAACTGTTTTTAGATGAACAAAAAGTAGGTGTATTTTTGGGCAACACAAGAACATTATATAAGGCAAGAGCTTTACAAGCTCAGGGCAAGGGATTTGAACTTGGGATATTAAATCTGCCTATTGAAGGAAAAGAAGGCTTTTTCCAGGATCAGATTGTCTCATACGGTTTGATAGATAAAGATGATGAAGAGAAAAAAGATTACTGTATTGCCTTTCTAAAATCCCTTGTGTCGAATGAGGCTCAATCCGATTTGAGGCGGATAGGGATGTTTCCAATTGTAAATGATACAGGGTATATTTATGATGGTGATCCAGAAATGTATATGCTGGAAGAAAAAATAGCTTTATATAAATATACCCCAAGAGATGAGTACTGGCTAGCAAACAGCCATAACATTATGAGAATCTTTGATAGAGATTAATAAAGTAGATATACGAGAAATGCTATTGAATGAGCAATAGAATTAATGTAAACTAAAAGATATGCATTTAGTTTTGGATTATTCCTAATAGGGAGTGTAATAGAAAATGATGATAGATAGCGTTTATAGAGCATTAAGTGAATATATACCGACCCAGAGAATCTTGGTCAATGAACTGATGAAAAATCATACTTCTTTTAAGATCGGTGGTCCTGCTGATATTCTAATTCTTCCTGCTACTGATAATGAGATAATTCATACGTTGAAGGTGTGCAACGAACTGTCGGTACCTATTTTTGTTATGGGCAATGGCACCAATTTATTGGTTAGAGATAAAGGTATTAGGGGAGTT
>JAWLDD010000395.1:0-2552 GCA_041686815.1 Candidatus Atribacteria bacterium
GAATCAGAAAGCTGATTGTCATTATTTTGAGATGAGAAAAACCCTCATAGATCACCTAAAAACAAATCATAGCCCTGTAATAGTTAACGTTGATGATTTCTATGCCTTCCACCTGCAACGCAAAGGAAGCATGGGCTATGGACTATTTAATACTGCTGATATTACTGTACAAAACCTGGTTCTCCATCCTCAATCAAGTGAGTTTTTGTTGATTACACCGAAGGGTGAAAGACAGGTTAAGCTAAATGTACCGGGGATCCATAATGTTTACAATGCATTGGCAGCCGCAGGCTGGGGTTTAGCTGAAGGCTTGAAGTTGGATGATGTAGTTGGTGGTATAGAAGCTTTTGAAGGTATGCCCGGTTCTGAAGATCAGGTTAAACTAAAAGGTAGTGTAGTAGTAAAGGATGTGCAGCATACCAGCGTTAACAATATAAAAGAAGTATTTGATGAGTTGGAGGACTACAAAGAAGAAGATATTGTGACCATATTGTGCATGGATGATTCCAATGATGTAGACAAGTATAAAAGATTGGGCAGTATCATTGGTCGGCACAACGGACATTGCATTATGATACACGGTTATTTATCCAATAGAGATATGACCGAGATAGAATCAGCAATCATAAAGAAAATGGAAGATATTAATGTGCACCATCAGACAGATTTTTACAAAGCTATACAAAAAGCAATCGAATTTTTACCTAATGGAGGTCATATCCTATTGGTCAGAGGGTAAAATAGTTGATATTATCTAAAAAAAATGGGTAATAGTTTTTGTAATCTTAATCAAAGGAGTGATTGAATGGATGCCAAGGAATTTCTAGGTCAACTAATAGATATACCAGGTGTCTCAGGATATGAAGATAGGGTTTCCCAGGTGATTATGGAGGCTTTTGAACCATATTGCGATGAGGTATGTCGTGATGCCTTTTATAATGTCTATGGGAAAAAGGTAGGAAACCTCAAGGGTGATGGCCCCAAAATTATGTTGGCTGCTCATCTTGACGAGATAGGCCTAATGGTAAAAGATATTGATGATAAGGGATTTATAAGTTTTACCAATATTGGTGGCGTGGATCAAAGGATTCTTTTGTCTCAAGAGGTTTATATCCATGGGAAGGAAACGATTTTCGGAGTTATAGGTGCTAAACCACCTCACCTTCAGACAAGAGAAGAAGCCAAGAAAGCTGTTCCCATGAAAGAGATGGTTGTAGACGTGGGTTTACCTGCAGATAGAGTTAAGGAATTGATAACCATAGGCGATTTAATAACCTTTAAAAGTCCTCTAGTTAATCTAAATGGTTCAAATGTCTGTGGTAAGTCCTTAGACGATAGGGCTAGTGTTGTTATGATGTATGAGACTATGAAAGAGTTGGATAAACTGGTATTCTCAGGTGAAATCTATTTTGTAGCAACTGCTCAGGAAGAGGTAGGCACGAGAGGCGCTATCATAAGTACATATAGAGTAAATCCTGATATAGGTATTGCTATAGATGTTACCCATGGAGACACTCCCGATGCTCCAAAGGATGAAACCCATGCCATGGATAAAGGACCGGTTATAGCAGTAGGACCAAATATGCATCCCAAATTAACAAAGAGACTTATGGATGTAGCAAAGGACAACGGAATAGAATACTTGGTGGAGGTTGCTCCTGGTCAAACAGGCACAGATGCTCGGTCCATGCAAATATCCCGCGAAGGAGTACCTACAGTACTGATAGAATTACCCCTTCGATATATGCACACTACTGTAGAGACCTTGAACATGAACAATGTTAAAAAAGCTGCTCGATTAACAGCTTTATTTATAGCATCAATGAAGGAGGGATGGGAAGAATGGCTGACTTATTAAGACGACTAACTAGTGCTAGAGGAGTCTCAGGCAATGAAGATCAGGTAAGACAACTTATAATAGAAGAGATTACTCCTTTGGTTGATGAAGTACATATTGATAGAATGGGTAGTGTAATCGGATACAAAAAGGGTACAAAATCCAACCGAAAAGTAATGCTATGTGCTCATATGGATGAAGTGGGATTTATTATAACCAGAATTGATGACAACGGCATGTTAAAGTTCGCCACCGTAGGTTCGATAGATTCCAGAATCCTTCCTTCAAAGAGGGTTAAAATAGGGGACAATGAAGTTCCAGGTGTTTTGGGTATAAAGGCTATACATCTTCAAGAACCCTCAGAGAGGCAAAATGCCGTAAAGACCAGTCAGATGTATATAGATATAGGAGCCAAAAATAGAGAAGAAGCTGAAAAGTTGGTTAAACTAGGTGATTATGCTGTATTTGACAGCGAACTGGTTTATTTCGGTGACAACAAAGTAAAGAGCAAAGCATTGGATGATAGGGTTGGCTGCATGACCTTGATAGAAGCTCTGAAGGGAAGTTATCCATACGATCTGTATGCATGTTTTACCGTTCAAGAAGAGGTGGGGCTTCGTGGGGCAAAGGTAGCTGCATATCATGTTCAGCCTGATATTGGTCTGGTTGTTGAAGGCACCACATGTTCAGATGTTTCCGGGGTGGAACCTCATAA
>JAWLDD010000396.1:0-2538 GCA_041686815.1 Candidatus Atribacteria bacterium
CTGGACGATGCTTCAGGTGATTATCTGGAAATAGTACAGAAGGATATTGAAAATGGCCCTGGAAATCCCCTACATACCATTAGCCTTGTTACCGCATTAGCTTACACCAGATATAAAGAAGGTCAGTATCCCATGACCTTTGTCAGTATGGATAATTGCTCCAATAATGGCGATAGGTTAAAGGAGGCGGTTTTGACCATTGCCGAGGAATGGCTTAAAAGAGAATTTGTGGACCAAGGCTTTGTGGAATATTTAGCTGATGAGAACAAGATCACCTTTCCCTTGTCTATGATCGACAAGATCACCCCAAGGCCTTCCGAAATTGTCGGAAAATCCTTTATGGATCAAGGCATTGAGGATATGGATATTGTCGTAACATCCCGGAATACGTATATTGCGCCCTTTGTAAATGCGGAGATAAGCGAATACCTGGTCATAGAGGACAAGTTTACAAACGGCAGACCCCCCCTTGAGGATGCGGGGATTATATTTACAGACCGGGAAACGGTAAATAAGGTAGAGACTATGAAAGTGACAACCTGCCTAAATCCCCTTCACACAGCCCTGGCCATATTCGGTTGTTTACTCGGCTACAATCTGATCGCCGATGAGATGAAGGATCAGGTTTTACGAAAACTGGTTGAGAGAATAGGTTATGACGAGGGCTTAAGGGTAGTGGTTGATCCAAAAATAATTAACCCTAAAGAGTTTATAGACGAGGTTATAAATGTACGTTTCTCCAACCCCTATATTCCTGATACGCCCCAACGGATAGCCACCGACACTTCACAGAAGGTGGGCATTCGCTTCGGGGAGACCATCAAATCCTATGCTAAAAGAGGGGATTTAAATCCCGCTGATTTGGTTGGCATTCCCTTGGCCATCGCCGGATGGTGCAGGTATATGCTGGGAGTTGATGATGAAGGAAAGAATTTTCAAGTAAGTCCGGACCCTTTAATGGGTACGCTTCAGGGAATCCTGGAGGGAGTGTCCTTCGGAGCCAGGGATTCCCGGGTTAGGGATATTATCTCCAATAAAAGTATTTTTGGAGTTGACCTATATGAGGTGGGGTTAGGTGAAAAAATAGAGACCATGTTCTACGTGATGTTGGAAGGTAAAGGAGCAGTCAGGCGCACTTTGGAAAAACACCTGGATATCTAGCCTATATCCTATAGCATTTTAATATATGGAAGAAGTTCTGCACTGAAGCCCACACTAAACTCGACGAAAACGTTCTTAGTGTGGGTAGTTCTATTTATAGATTCTTTAGCATAATAAAAAAGCAAAATAGTTACAAAAATCACCCTTAGGGTGATTGAAATCCATAAAAAAAGACTATATAATATTTACTATAATGTATGGTAAAAGTTACCACACATAAATGTCTACGAAATCTTATGTAGAATAATAAGGAGGTTGTCAAATGTCAGATCTTAATACTGCCCCGAACACACAAGATTCTCGCATACCGGTATTTGATAAGGAAGATGTCGAAAAGAACAAAACAATGGCAGGATTGGCTTACATAATTTTTTTCTTACCTCTAGTAGCCTGCCCCGATTCAGCTTTTGGTAAGTTTCATGCTAATCAGGCATTGATTCTTCTCATCCTGGGAGTAGGTGGAAGTATTGTACTTAGCATCATTCCAATACTCGGCTGGATACTGTTGCCCGTATTGAGCATCTTTGTACTGGCACTTGGAATTATAGGACTTGTAAATGGATTAGGCGGTAAAGCAAAAGAACTACCCCTTATAGGCAAATTCCGGATTATAAAGTAAATTAGATAGGAGATACGCCTTATGCCCAGGAGAATAATGGTATTAGCCCTTAGTGCAGTCATAGTGGTTTTATCTCTTACAGGTTGTGGTTTAAGAAGAAATATCGAAAAGAAGATAGGCAATAAAATAACGGAAGGTATTCTGGAAAAGGTAGCCGGAGAAGGCGCCGATGTGGATCTGGAAGAAGGAACTTTTTCATTTAAAGACGAGGACGGTTCAGAGATCTCCATTGGTGCTAGTAAATGGCCCAAGGGCAAGGCTATAGACCTGATCCCTGAATTTAAACACGGTAAAATAGTATCAACTGTAAATACCGATACCGGCTCCGCAGTTACCCTGGAGGAAGTTGAGGAAAAGGATTTCGAGGAATATTTAGAGAAAATAAAGAGCCTGGGTTATACAAAGGATTCAGCTACCTCATCCATGGAAGAAATGACAAGTTATTCTGCTAGCTCGGAGAAAGACGATTCCAGGATAAGTATAAGCTATTTTGGCGACAATAAAGGTATGATGATAACTATCAACATAGATGAATAGCAAGCGTGATTAAGAGATTGCCAAACAAGGCAATCTCTTTTTTCTTTAATATTCATGATGCTCTTCATCCTCTTTGGTCTTATGAATAGTACCATGGGGATGAGCAGGTGGTGCATATATAGAGTACAGTTTTATTGGTTTAGAGCCAATATTGATTAAGTTATGCCATGTACCGGCAGGTACAAATATGCCATAATTACCACAAACTCTTCTCTGATAAT
>JAWLDD010000397.1:0-2527 GCA_041686815.1 Candidatus Atribacteria bacterium
AGGAAATTTTGTCTACGCCCCAAGGGAATTTGTATTTGCATTTGCCATAATACCATTTGTGATTTACAAGACATGGTGGAGCTAAAGAGTTGTGGGTTTATGTCTACGTTATGTCGGGTAAGTAGATATTACAAATGTTAATGCATGTTTATTAAAGGGGTTTTTCTTATGATGACACCTGAATTAAAATCAAGTATTGTAAGGCTTGCAACAGAGAGCAATGTAAAATACAAAAACCTTAATATTAGAAGGCTTATTTCTAATATGGACAAAAACTTTCGTGAAATCACTAAGACCTACAATGATTTATCTGATATTGCTTCCAGGGAAGATGATTTGATATTAGGTATATCATGGATTCTAGACAATTATTATAAGATAGAGGAAGAGTATAGTAAGTTAAAGGTATCCTCAACTAAAAAAGATAAGTTGATTCTCGGGATATTGACAAATACTGTTTTCAAAGGGTACCCTCAAATCTATCATATAGCTACAGATTTAATTGAAAATACCAAAGGTAACTTTGACGAAAACACAATTATAGATACATTGAAAACCTACCAGAACATCAAGGTCTTATCAATAGCAGAAATTTGGATTTTCAGTACCATGCTTATCTTTGCCATTATGGATAAGATAAATGAAGTATCAACAGAAATATTAAAAGCACAGGAAAACAAGCTTAAAGTGACATCCATGCATGCAGAGGATCCGGAAACAATATTGAACAACCTGAAAAAGGAATTTGAAGACAATCCAACTTTGTCTCCCATATATATTGAAGCCTTGTATAAAAAATTGATTAACAATCAAAAAATGTATTCAAAAACATATGATTATCTGGAATCAAAGCTCAAGGAAAGAAATACAAACTTGGAAAATACAATATCTCTTTCTCATGTGAGTCAGTCCAGTACAAATATTTATATCGGAAATCTTATCTCCTCGCTGAATAAGGTTTCCAAGTTTAATTGGAAAGTCATCTTCGAAGAGGTTTCCATTGTAGAAAATATCTTAAGGGAAGATCCCTCTGGAATATATGGACAAATGGATTTCAACTCAAGAAACCACTATAGAACGAAACTCGAAAAGATCTGCAAAAAATATGATATTGAAGAAGTTAAGGTTGCATCGGAAGCATTGAGATTAGCCAAAGAAAATGAGGGGACTTTAAAGGAACAGCACATTGGATATTATATTGCAGGAAAAGGAGACAAGGATTTACTGGAAAGTTTAAACCATAAAATAAAATTTAGACTAAAGAATAGACAGTTGACCCACCTTTACATCATACTCATATCTATACTGGGTATATTTTCATTTGTCATCGCATTTCAATATTTTGTCAGAATGAATTATAATATGGCTGCTGGAATATTGCTTAGCTTAATGGTTGCCATATTGGCAAGTGATTTTTATGTAAAATTATTAAACTATTTTTTGCAAAAAATTTATCCTATCAGTTTTTTGCCGAAATTGGAACTCAAAGAGGGTATTCCTCCAGAATCTAAAACATTTGTTGTCATACCCACACTCATAACATCAGAAGAACATGTGGAAGAAATATTTGAAAAGATCGAGGAATACTATCTTGCAAACAAATCGGAAAATTTGTATTTTGCTTTGCTCGGTGAGTTTATGGACTCAGACAAGGAATCTGAAGATAGAGATGATATCCTCATAAAAACTGCAAAAGATATAACCAAAGAATTAAATAAGAAATATAGTACATCTGATTCTATTTTCTATTATCTTCAACGAAAGCGTCATTATAATGAAAAACAATGTAAATGGATGTGTTGGGAAAGAAAGAGAGGTTCTCTTACAGAATTTAACAACTTGATACTGGGTCATAAAAGCACATCCCACAAGGTTATATCATCTGATATTTCACATCTCATAGGAGAAGTAAAATATATTATAACTCTTGATGAAGATACTAAACTGCCAATAGATACTGCCAGGAAACTTATAGGGACCATATCACATCCCTTAAATGAAGCTGTCTATGATGATGAAGAAGGCAAAGTAGTGGAAGGTTTTGGAGTTATCCAGCCAAATGTAAGCATAGGGCTGGAGTCTTCATGTGCTTCAAAATTTACTAAAATATATGCCCGTACAGCCGGTTCAAGCATATATGTAGAAGGATTTTCAGATCTGTATCAAGATGTTTTCAATTCAGGGATATTCTATGGCAAGGGAATCTATAATTTAAGGATATTCTCGAAAATACTGAATAAAGCCATACCTCAGAACAAGGTGCTAAGTCATGACCTTCTTGAAGGTAGCCATATTCATGTTGCATATGCCTCTGATATTAATATTGTTGATACATACCCCACAAAATACATTTCCTATTTATTAAGGCTTCATCGATGGATCAGAGGAGATTGGCAGCTTGTGTCATGGCTATTTCCAAAAGTTAAGGATTCAAATAACATGCTTATCAGGAATCCCATTTCCGCATTAAGTAAATGGAAAATATTTGACAACTTAAGAAGGAGTTTGGTTTCTGTTGCCCTTTTTG
>JAWLDD010000398.1:0-2522 GCA_041686815.1 Candidatus Atribacteria bacterium
GCCTCCTTTAAAACCCATAACAAAAAGACCATGTAAAGCTACGGTAATTGGTTCCATAAAAGCTCCCTCAACAAAGCCAACTCCATCTGGTAGCTTAACTGCGTTGATGGCTGGCATCTTCACATACTCAGCCCAGCTGCCAGAAGTACGGGAGCCTATAAAACTATAGTTTTTGCACTGGGAGTAGTGACCTCTCAAACAGTCTATGCACTTATGACAAGGGATAAGAGGTGCTCCTGATACTTTATCACCCGGGCAGATATGACTTACATTACTCCCTATCTCTACTACTTCCCCCGAGAATTCATGTCCTAATATGATGGGATAATAATGTGCTCCTGTCCCTAGTACCCGCGGTATATCGGAACCACAGACACCAGTAGCTTTTATCCTAACCAATACCTCATCATCCTTTATTGTAGGTCTATCCACCTCTTCAATGCGTAAATCATCCTGTCCATACAACACTGCTGCTTTCAATGATATTCCTCCTCCTTTAAAACTAAACGTTTCACTTTATAGCAAAACCTAGTCTCATTAGCATAAATTCTGCTAATGATCTATTGATTTTACTGAATCCTTAATCAGGATCTGGGTTTTTAATCTGTTGATTGAAGGAAAGCCCCCATAATCGCCGTTTAATCTCTTTAACAATATATTAGCTGCAGTCTCACCTATCTGCTCCATGGGCTGAACAACAATAGATAGGGAAGGCTTTACTATCTTGGCCATTTGAATATTATCAAAGCCAACTAGGGATATTTGATCAGGTATTTTGACATCATTCTTGTTTATTGCCATAATAGCTCCTAAAGTCATTTCATAATTTGTCACGAATATGCTGGTTGGAGGATCGTCCATCTTGATGAATTGTTCTAAAATGTTATACCCGCTGGCAATATCGTATTCCCCGTACTTGATTAGACTCTCATCAATTCCTATAGCATAATCCTCATGAGCCCGTATATACCCTTTGATACGCTCTTGTGTTGTATAGACATCCTTAGGCCCTCCAATAATACCTATTCGCCTATGTCCGCGTATTATTAATTGTTCCACTGTATCGTAAGAAGCATTTAGGCTGTCGGACATCACTACATCACAGTCTATGTCCTTAAGCATCCGGTCTATGAGCACAACGGGAATGTTTTTATCTCTGGCATCCTGAATATGAGAGACATCCCCTCTATGGGGCACCATAATAATTCCATCTACCATTTTATTAATCAAGAAATTTAATTTTTCCTTCTCTAAGGTAGAACTCTCCCTATAATCGCATACAATAGTGCTATATCCATGTTGTAATAATATATTCTCTACTTTTGAAATGATGCTAGTGAAAAAGATATTTTCAAGGCTGGGAATAAGAACGCCTACCGTCATGGTGCGATTGGTTTTCAAACCTCTGGCAAGTGCATTTACTCTAAAATCTAAAACTTCGATAGCTTCTTCTATCTTCTTTCTATTTTTATCAAGTACATTTCCTCCATTAATATACTTTGATATGGTTGCTATAGATAGTCCTGTATGTTTGGCCACATCTTTGATGGTTGCAGATATTGTCCTCACTCCTATCGCGAAACGTTTAGCTTATATAGTTATATTATCAGCTGCTAACTATGGTGTCAATTCATTTGCTTAGATTTGTTATTTTGCTTAGTTAGCTAGCACAACCCTATTTTTACCCTCTCGTTTTGCTTGATAGAGGGCTTCATCTGCAATGTAATAGTATTTTTCTGAATCTCCCATACTAATATCGTTTAGCAAAGATACCCCGAAGCTACAAGTTATTTGCATTGTATATGAGTCCACATTAAATGTTGTTTCCATAATTAATTTCCTAAGCCTTTCAATAAGGTTATACCCTCCATCCAAAGATGTCTGAGGCATGAGTATAACAAATTCATCTCCCCCGAATCTAGATAGAGCATCTGATTCTCTGAGGTTGTTTTTTAAAAGACAACCAATCTGCCTTAGTAAACTATCACCTGCTAGATGGCCATAGGTATCATTAATGTTTTTAAATCCATCTATGTCTAATATCACTACAACTGATTGGTGACCGTAACGTTGAATAGAGTATAATTCTTCTTTAATCAATTCATCAAATAAACGTCTATTGCCCAATTCAGTCAGCGAATCATAGTATGCCATTTGCTCTAATTGTTCTTTTTGAATTTCAATACGTTTTTTCTGAGTTATATTTATGTAATTGTAGCGCCATAGAATTACACTCATTAAAAAACCAATTCCAACAGCAGTAAGTCCATTGATTCTATTAGAAAGCAATACTTGCTGGTTATTTACAACTAACCCTAATAAATAATAGTAAGCTATATAAGAGGTTAAATAGATGATGAAGGAAATTGTAGGCCTAATTAAAATGACCAATCCACATATTATACAAGTTAATAAAAAAGGTGTTATATTGGTTGTTATCAATTGATCTAATGTAACTATTGCAATACCAGCAACCATGATAACAATAACAACTATATATTGCATTACATACATAGTTGTAT
>JAWLDD010000399.1:0-2520 GCA_041686815.1 Candidatus Atribacteria bacterium
TGTATGGAAAGCTTTTCATCCTTTAAGAAATATCTCTCTGAAGGCGAACCTGCATCATCTGATATGTGCACGTGATTTATATAGGGCAGTGCAAATGAAATATCAATGTCTGCTTCCTTTGAGTGCTCCATATTATAATAATCTAATGTCACCTTAACATTGTCATATCCTATTTTCTTACATATGTTCACTGCTTCGTTAAGATAATTTATAAAATTACAATAACACTTACCAAGCGCTTCTAAACTTACAGTAATTCCATATTTTCCAAACTCATCAGCAGTAACCTTGATAAAATCAATTAGTTGTGCTTCAGCCTTCTCTCTACTATAATCAGCAGGTAAATTTCGAGAATTTGGTGATCCGATTGTAACATTTTTAACCCCTAGTCTATTAGCCCGGATAGCACTTACTTTAGAATATTCTTTTGCTGAATCTATATTGAAACCAGGTCCTGCTATAACAATTTCAGGTGGACAATATGCATTAAAAGCCTCACAAGAAACAGAGCCTTGCATAATAATGTCGCACAATGATTTGAACTGAGATTCATCCATAGAATGTATAGCTCTCCCAGGTACTTCAATAAAATCAAAACCCAGTTCCGAAAGTAAATGATAGTTTTCTATCTTTGTTGCGCATCCATACTTCATAATACTATGCACTCTCCAATGTTATGTACTGTCTTTTATCGGTGTAAACCATTACATAATAAGGTATGATAGTTGTTTATAAACTCTATTTCTCACTAAGAAACAAGTGGTGTTTTATAATAATATAATTTGTCAGGAACCATATAATAACAAGAATACGTTTACATATAAAAGTATACCACCTCATAGGTGTTTTTGCAATATGTTATATTTATTTAATCATAAAAATTTACCAGTTAACTAGATTAAAAAAGGCCCCTTGATCTTTGAAATCTTTTTATAGACAATGCATAAAATGGATGCTATACTATACATTGATAGCTAATGAAACCGTATTCTTTAAAGCACATAAGCTCTATTTTACTTATTAATAATTACTAGAAGTGGGGATGATGGTGAAAAAAAATATATCTAAAAGAATAACTATGAGAGAGGTTGCTAAAGAAGCAAAAGTCTCAGTAGCAACAGTTTCACGCGTTTTAAATAAAAGTGAATATGTAAGTAGCGATATAACCAAAAGGGTTTTACAAGCTAGCAAAAAACTTGGTTATTTCCCTAACTCTATTGCTCGTAGCCTAAAGATTAATTCAACACACACAATTGGTTTTTTGGTTTCTGATATCTCTAACCCATATTACATCACTATTGCTCGAGCTGTTGAAGAGGTTGTTAAGAATCATAACTATAACCTTATATTATGCAGTACCGAGAATAAAAAGGATAGAGAGCTATCTTATTTAGAACTACTTTTTAGCAAAAATATAGATGCCCTTATATTAAATACTACTGGCAAGAACGATGATTTTATTGTAAACATGAATAAAACTATTCCTATGGTGCTTATAAATAGAAGAATTAAATCTCCCGACTTCATAGGCGATGTTGTCGATACTGATAATACAAAAGGTACCTATATTCTTACTAAACAGCTACTGGAATTGGGACATCGTGATATTTTCGTTATTAATGGACCACGTAATCTAAGTAATGCTCAGCAGCGGATGCTAGGATTTAAACAAGCTATGCTTGAATATAGCATTACTGTTGACGGGGATTATCCATTCCAGTATGAAGGTGATTTTACACTAGATTCCGGTTACGATGCAATTATGCACCTATGCTCACTGCCTCAAAAACCCACTGCAGTTATATCATTAAATAATATGATGGCCATTGGTGCATTGAAATGCTTTAAAGCACTAAATATTAATGCACCAGAAGATCTGTCAATTGTTTCTTACGATAGTATCGATAATATGGAACTCATAGCGGTTAGACCTACAGTGGTGAGCTTCGACATTAATAAATTTGGTACTCGTATAGGAGAGTATATACTAGAAAGGGTCAAGGATAATAATATTCCAAATCGTGAATTCGTTTTGGAACCTAAGGTAATACAAGGAAATGCCGTAGGATTTCCTACTGATAATATGAAGAATAGAGATTTTAATACTCCTGTTCTAAATATGGTAGGTAAATAAGGTATGGTCCAATAAATCAAAGGCGGTAGATGAAAAGTCTTCTACTGCCCTTTTTATTTCTTAGTATAATGCCACTATATACTCTATTAGACAGAATTTGAATTATATGATACATTCTATAGTTATTTCAGTTGCATTTCATAATGGATTAATGTATTATATAATAAGCAAACGTTTTCACGGACATAACTATTACACTATAAAAACAGGAGGTTTGTATTATGAAGAGCTTTACTACTAATAAGTTCGGAAGATTTGTCGTTATTCACTTAAGTAAAGGCGAAAAGCTATTAGAAAGTATTAATGCTGAAATTAAACGATTAGGAATTCGGAATGGTGTCGTTGTTTCAGCTATTGGCTCGTTACGAAAAGTAACTTATCATAGA
>JAWLDD010000400.1:0-2506 GCA_041686815.1 Candidatus Atribacteria bacterium
GAGCTGTATCAGTAACTCCAAAGCAAGTCTACTCGGCAAACTGGTGTGGTGCTGGCTTACTCGCTGCTATTTATAGGCCAAGTCCGGGTGACATTGCTTCTTAACCTTAACAAAACTCCCATTATCCACTGTCCCGAAAATTATTTCTCAAACACCAGTTTACATCAAATCCAATTGTGCTATAATATAGATAAGGATGGCGACGCTTGTTGCTGTCAGGTTGATATGAGTGGATTATTTCTTAAAACGGTTCTTGCGAAACCGTTTTTTTCTTTGTCTTTCAGGCTGTGATCGAAGTGCCTTTTCTAAAAAAGGCCTGCAAAAATGACACCCAAACGGTATGAAAAGGAGTCTAAAACGACATATCACCCATCTCAAACCTGATACTTGTCACATATCCATTATATACCACAGAACACATGTTTGCAATAACTAGTTCGAACGATCGTTCTTTTGAACTTGTATGTCTAAAGCCCTGATTAACTGATTGACCATGGACGAAGCCCTTGTGAAGTTGCATTATTATGTAAAGTCGCATGCCTATAGAGATCAGCAGCTGACAGGACATCAACCACTATAATAATTCAAATTCACTTACTGAACAATTTGGTATACCTATTCTTCCTGTCAAGCAGTGGATGACCATTCCATGAGTGACTACAATTACTTTATTATAAGTGCGATATTTTTCCAAAACCCTTAGTGCTCTTTCTTTAACCGCCTCACGAGCTTCCCACTTGTATGTTGTGTTTGAAGAGCCAAGATTATTACAAGTTTGCTCTTCGACGGCAATCCGTTTTAGTTCATCAAAACTTTTGACTTGGTATGTTAAGTCAAGTTCATGTTCTCTCAAGTCTATTTCAACTTTTAAATCCAAGCCGAGTTCTTTTGATAAAATGGCAGCTGTTTGCATTGCTCGAGTATATGGTGAGGTAATTATTAAATCACAATTTAGTTTCAACAACCTTTTGCTACATTCAATAGCTTGATTTACTCCCTCATCTGTCAAAGGGGCTAATTCAAGTCCATGCCCAATGAAGTTTCTTCCTAATACAGAATCATAATCATGCTTTCCATGCCTGACTAGATAAAAAATAGCCATACCTTCCCCCATAATAGAATCGCTTTCTATTATTATAATGCTCTTTTGTTTTCACAGTCGGACGCGGCAGTCTTTGCGCGTGATTTTATATAACATTTCATACTCAAGACGCCAGGAGTCTTAGATAGCTTTTACCTTATCTTAAAATAACTAGAATATTTCTTGCAATTAGCTTAATTCTATTCCCTCTTGGTAAAATTGGTTTATTTTCTAATCTAGATTCAATATATAACAGATTTTACTGAAATATTGTTACAAATTCTTTATGCTTCTTAATTTTATCAATTTCATCTAGATAGTAAATTTCATAAAAGCATTCTGGATCAAGCTCAATTGCCTTTTTCAAAGCTTTAATTGCTTCATCTATCCTATCCATTTTTGCTAAACAATCCACCTGATTAAAGTACGCCCAGGCATCATCGGGTTCAATACCAAGAATCTTATTATAATACTCTAATGCCTTATTATATTCCTTCTGTTCATAATATATATAAGCAATTGAATAAAGAGGGGAAGTATCTGTTTCATCCTTCTTAAAATGATTTTCATATTCCTTAATTGCATTTATTGGTTGATTCATTTCACGATAACAAGATGCAATGTAGTACCTTGTGCTTTCTTCATCTTCAGGCTTTATCTCACGATACTTTTTAAAGAATTCAAGTGATTTTATATAGTTCTGCATGTCATTGTAAGTCATAGCCTTTCCCCAGATAGCTTCTGAAAAGTTAGAGTTTATTTTAAGTGCCATATCATAATACTTGATGGCCTCATCTAATTTTCCAAGTCCCCTAAGTGCATTCGCCTTGTTAACATACTCATACTCAGAATTTGGCAATATGTCTAATGCTCTATCTGCAAAATAATTCGCTGACTCATTTTTATACAACATATGATATGCCCAACTTAGATTATTAAGCGTGTTATCGTTATTTTTATTTCTAAGTAATAATACATTTAGAATATATAACCCTTCCTCAATTCTATTTTTGTCTTGAAACTTTACAACAATAGCATTCATTTCATCTACACCGGCAAATGGACTATTGACAATAGATTTAGTAAGTTCAAAAGCCTTATCAAACTCTTCATCATCCAACAACTTATTAATTTTCTCTAATTGCTCTTGCACTTCAATTCTACTTTTAACTGAGTTTATCATTTGTTTACCTACATTACTGCAACCAGTAAACACAAAAACAAATACTATCACTAACACTAGAAAGCTTACCTTTCTCATACATTTTCCTCCGAAAAATAATATCAAGTATTGTATAGGCAGTACCATAAAGTTTTTTGTGAATAGTTGTAAACGTCAAGTACTTTTTTACGAATTTTGATAAATAACATTTTACACCTACTATTTACCAAATATGGATTCTCGGTGTTTTAATCGGTAGCTGT